>WTAW01000372.1 GCA_013139435.1 Candidatus Aminicenantota bacterium
GGGGCGGAAATGGCGATCCTAGAGCTCGTAGGCACAGAATTCAAGAAAAAAGAAAAGAAAAAAGAGAGCCTGAAAGAGAAGGCTAAATCCTCATCAGCCAAAAAATAATCTGAATTATTCATAAAAACTACTGCCAAATTAATACTTAAAAAACATTCAATATTCTACTGGCAGCATCTTTTACCCTGCGGGCGAACCGATTTCACTACAAAGCCTTCGTTGTAGCTCATTCGAGTTAGTACACTAAATCTTCATGAGCCACTTCATCGCCTTTGCAGCGACCTCGGTCCGTGAATAATTCATTTTTCCTCTGAATTATTCATAAAACAAAGTAGGATTCGTTCCCCGAATGGATCGTTTTGGAAACGGTCCCTACATTATGTTATCTTTAACTGATTCACCTCTTCGATAACATCTTCCAACTTTGTTATATTACGGATGCCCATTGATTTCAGGGTTTGAAAAAAACCTGAGTTCATTCTATACTGGGCAGGAGCGGATGAAGAGAGGTTTGATCACCGTCCTGGTTTTATTTTCCCTCGCTCTTTCTTTTCTTCCATGCTCCGGTCAGGAAGTGGCACCGGAAGAATCTCCCCCAGAGAAAAAATTCACGTCCCTCCATAAATCTCTGCTGTTTCCTGGATGGGGACAGCTGGTAGAGAAACGGTATATCGAAGGTGTCGCGTTCCTGTCTGCAGAGATCTTTGCGCTTTACCAAGTCTTTTCCTACAATCACAGGGGAAACAATGCCTATGCCCAGTACAAGGATGCAGGCAGTGTAGCTGATGCTGTCCATCACAGACAGATGACAGAGGATTATGATAAGAAGAGGAATCAGTATCTGTTAGTGGCAGCCGGCGTCTGGGTGATCAATCTGATCGACATCTATTTTATTATGAAGAATAAAAACGACAAGGGAAAAAACCTGAGGCTAAAGTTCGAAAGTGGAAAAAATAAAAGTCTGGCCTTTACTGTTAGCTATCGTTTCTAGCTTACTGGCGTTAGCTTCATGCCAGGATCGAATCTTCGATAATCCCTTTGACCCTGAAGCCGGCGAAGTTATCTTCGAGGTGATCAATACGATCCCCACGCCTGCATTGATCCCCCTCGGACTTGCCTGGGACGGCAGCACCATTTGGAATGTGGATGGCTACAACGAAACCCTTTACAGTCTCAATAGGTTGAATGGCTCTCAAGTGCGGTCGTTGACATCCGTCCTTCAGGTGACATCGGGCATCGCCTATGATGGACATGACCTCTGGGTGTGCAGTGAGGCGGTTGTCAACGTCTACAAGATCAACCTCTTGACAGGTGACATCCAGAAGAGACTCAATCTCCAGAGGGGCTCTTTCACTGCCATTGAATACGGCGACGATGGTTTATGGATCGCCGATGCCCTGTCGAACAAGATCCTACGGGTCGATCCCGACACGGCAGAGATATTGTCATCCTTCTCCAGTCCGGGAACTCGAGTGGATGGGATGGCCTTTGACGGTGTCTATCTCTGGGTGTCTGATATGGCCACTCTCACGATCTTCCAGATAACTGTGGAGGGTGATGTCTTGAGGGCCTATCTTTCGCCCGGCCAGTCTCCCCGTGGGCTGACTTTTGACGGCGCCTTTTTGTGGAATGTGGACGGGAACCGGAGGATTTATCAGCTTAAATTTTAAAATTGAGATCCTTGAGAAAAATACTTTGCGTTATTACGATGCTCCTGATTGGGCCATCTATTCTTCTGTCCGAAGATAAGATTCTGATTGAATTCAAAGGGTCCTATCTTGCCTACAGCTATGATCACAATCAAATATACGGAGAGGACGTTTTTTTCCATACCCTTTCCTATGATGTGACCTGCGACCATCTGAAGGCCGATATCGGATCCCGGATCTTTTATGCGTACGGCTCTGTTGTCTTGATAAAGGAGGGAGAGAGGTTCGAGGGGGACGAATTTTTTTTCAGCCCAGAGGAGAGAAGAGGGACACTCATCAATTACTCGGAAAAGGTTGGAGTGATACGATTTGGGCCAGAAGATGAAACCGCCCTTCCCTCTGATGAGCTCGAGCCCCTCACTCTGTCCAAGATTCAATCCTCGCTGTTTTATTTCACCTGCGAGGTAGCTCAGATAACAGAGGCCTATGAGGTTCTGGGGGAAAGAGTCATCCTCCATCTTGAGGGGCTGGAATCGGTCGGCTTCAAAAAGTTCAAACTTTCTTCGGGGTTAAAACAGAGGGGCAGTGGTTTCTCCTTGGATAAGATTTGGTTCACCAAGTCCCAGGGGATCATCGCCCGGGGCAGTTATCTTTTCAGGACGCCGGATAGAGTCAATAGTCTGACGCAGTTGAATTATGAAGAGCGCTCAGTGCTCAAGGATTATGTGGGGCCCGACAGGCAGATCGACATCCTGAATTCCACTTCAGTTGTTTTCGACAAGAACACAAACGCCAGTTTTACCGGCAACTACAATTCCAGCAATCTCTGGAATGTCAGTTTTGTGCTGAACAGGAGATGGAACGAAAAGGTCACCACAAACTTTGATGTCTCCTACAATAAACCGATCAATTTCAAAGGAGAAACATGGTTAGGCTTTACCTCCATTATAAATGGAGGACATTTGGGAGATCTCTCTCTTGCAGGGAGGTATGAGGTCCAGGATCAGTTCCTGGGGAGTTTTGCCTATGGGAACACCTTCCTCAATCATTTAACTTTTCTGCTCAACTCGACATATTCCAAGATTAAGATCGTGGGGAGCGATGATTTTTCTGAGATCCTCACAGGTGGAGTGAGCCTCTCCTACGATTCCCGGGTCTTTAATCTGTCCACTGATTATTACCTCAACCATGACCTCTTTGGGAGTCAGCTCCTTTCCCAGCCCCAACTCCGGGTGGGGGTCAATCCCTTCTCTTTCTATGGTGGGATCCTTGTGGCGAGTCTCACGAATATATTCATCTATAGCGATGTGAAAGCGGGCACCGAACATCAGGATACGTACAGCAACAACACGATCTTCAGTCTGTCCACCCAGCCCATGTATGTGGCGCCAAGCTTTTCTCTGAATATGAGCGTGGCTGTGGAACAATTCCTCGAGAAGAAAGACCGGAATTTCACCTCCGGCGGATTCATCGGGAATGCGACTTTTGAGGTGGCCAGAGGATTTTTCTTGGAAGGATTGTATAATGTCCAATCGCGGCGCAGATCGAGAGATTGGCTCATCGAGGGGACGACAAGCCAGGATTTAAGCGCTCTCTTTCGGGCAAACCCGTCCGATAAACTGAACAGTTGGATCTCGATCTCCTATGATCCAAAAAACAGACAGTGGACACAATCCTTTGCCGATATCTCTTTCGAGGTCATCAGAAAATGGAAATTTCACACTCTGATCAACTATGATTTTATCCTGAATAAACTCAACAATATCGACCTGTTTTTGGTAAGAGAGGCCGGCCGTGTGCAATTGCGGTTTGTGTGGCGAAGCTTGTCCAAACAGTTCTCCGTGGAATTGATACCGAGATGATAAAAAAAACGGCAGTCATTTTTTGCGTTGCAAGTTTTTTAGCCGGGGCAGGGTGTATCTCTTTTAAGATCGAACCGCGTCCCGAGCCCGAGCAACTCGTAGAAACTCTCGTGCTCTGCAAAAGAGTGATCCCAGACGGTGAGCTCTTGGCTCCTGTAGATATTACGACGGATTTTGTTATGGAGGACCCGGAAGTGCTCTGTTTTGTAGCGCTAAAAAATGTGGGGCAAGCCATGAGTCTCAAATGGAAGTGGTATGCTCCTGATGGGATGCTTTTCAAAGAGACGATCGATGTTCCTGTGAACGAAAACGAGGCATATTTGGAGGCTGTGACCGCCTATGACAGGCTCGATATGCAACAAGAGGAAAGCTTCGAGGGCGGCTGGGTGGTCGTGGTTTTGATCAACGGAGAATTGGCAGGACGCCGAACATTCATCGTCCGCTAAGGAAGGTTGTTGTTCGAGTTGACCCAGAGTTTTTGCCCGGGATAGATCTTGGATCTTGAGTTGAGCCCATTGAGCGTGAGGAGGACGCTCAGGTTCATCCCAAATTTATTGGCGATCTCATAGGGTGTGTCCCCAGATCTAACCGTGTATTGTTTGGCTCCGGAGAGATTTCCGGTCTGTATGGTGAGTTTCTGTCCCACATGGAGTGTGTTGCTCCTGAGGCTGTTTCTCTTTTTTATTTCTGCGACCGATGTGTTGAAGGAACTGGCGATCTGATAGAGGGAATCTCCTCTTTTGACAATATAGACGAGCTTTTCTCCATCGCGAACGAGCTCTCGAGGTTTGGCAGAGGATGAACTGCTTCCGTAACGGCCGGGGACTTTAAGCCTCTGTCTGGGGTAGATGGTGTAGCGCCTGTTAAGCCTGTTAAGACGGGCGATGGCGGAGGCGGATGTCCTGTACCGGCGGGCGATTCCCCCGACCGTCTCACCCTTCCTGACATAGTGGATGGAATAGGTAGCTTCCGGAGGGATCCATCGGGCTGTTGACTCGACGGCAGCCAGTGTTCTCTCTTCATACCCTACGGGAACTTTAAGAGAGTAATCTCCCTCGGGTGTGGATTTATGGCGCAGTTCTGGATTGAGTTTTTCCAGAGCATCCGCGGCAAATCCCATGTTTTTGGAAAGAGTGGAGAGTTTAACGGGACGGTATATTTCAACGGTCTCGTACTCGATCGGAGGATCAGGTGTGGGAAGAGTCATGCCGTACTTTTCTGGGTTATTGATGAGGAGAATCGTGGCTATGAACCGGGGGACAAAACGGGCCGTCTCCCTCGGCAACAATTTGTACAGGTCCCAGAAGTTATCGAGATAATTGATCCGCTGATTCCGGATGAGCCTCTGCACCCTGAACTCACCGCAGTTGTATGCTGCAAGGGCCGTTGCCCAATCCCCGAATAAGGCGTGGAGCTCCTTCAAATA
>WTAW01000027.1 GCA_013139435.1 Candidatus Aminicenantota bacterium
AACCATCAAGTCTCGATAACAGCTAGTCACCAACCTATTTTATTTATGGAGCGAACACTGGGAATAAATTAAAAGGTAATGAAATGTATATCCGCGCAAAGATCATGGATTCAAACGGAAGAGTAGCTTGGATGCAGCCTGTAATGATTAAAAAGCAAAATATTGCACCAAAGTCCAATTGACTCATTCACTTTCTTTATGAAGAATAAGTGTAGCGATGGTCAACTCAACAAGATAAAAAGAGAAAAAAACGAAAGACGGGAGGAATCCATGGAGTCACATAAACGTATGATCCTAAAACCGAGTCTGATACTTTTTCTGAGCTTTCTCGTGTGGATACTAGCGCCTACACTTCAGGCCCAAGAAGCTCAGGAGGCTGCTCAGAGCACTCCAGAGTGGCGAAAGAAGCCTAGTTTCAGCTTGAGATTAGGCTCGTACTTTCCTTCTCTGAGCACGATACTTCGTGTCGATTCCGAAAGTTTGGGCAGTGGAACAGAAATCGATCTCGAAGACCTGCTCCAGCTCGATAGTTCTCCGATTGTCATTCGCGGTGATGCAGACGTGCCAATCGTATCTTGGTTCAGCTTGGATCTGGGGTTTTATGCCATCAAACGCAGCAAAACGACAGTAATCGACAGGGATATTCAAATCGGTGACACGATATTCCACGTCAACCAAACCGTGAAAGGGAAATTCGACACCACCTATCTGCGAACACACTTGAAATTTTACTTTGTTCGCAATCCTAGATTGGATCTTGGTGTATGGGTTGGGGCCAACGTGGCTTTTTTCAATTTCAGCTTTCAGGCCCAGGAGCTGGGACAGACGTTTTCCGAAGGAGAAGATATCTGGGCTCCTATTCCGGCCACAGGTATCCATGCTTCCTACACTCTTTTCCCCAATCTGTATCTCTTCGGAAAAGCGGGTTATTTCTACTATGGACTGTCGGATAATCTGAAATTCAAATCCCTGAGCTTTGATATCAACGTGAACTACTACTTCTATAAATTCCTGGGGATCGGGGCGACCTACGATTACAATAAGTTCGAACTCGATGGGGAACTTGGCGATTTATCAGGAAAAGTCATAAACAAGTTTGGCGGTTTTCAGGTCTATCTCTTGATTGGCTTCTAGATCTTATTATGACGCTGCTGTTTTCGAGGCTATTATAAAAAAATACTTGGGAAAGGCTTATCGCTTTCTTCGATCCGTTGGGGGCTCTTTTCGAATGGACTGGCGTCTCCTTTGACAAACAATGCCAGAATTTGACTTTTATCAGGAGGTCATCGATGAAAGTTAGGTGCGTTTTTGTAATCGGTTTATTTCTGATGTTTACGCTCGTTTTTTCTGCCCATCCCCAGGAAAAGGTGTACTGGGATGTTGTAGAGAAGATCATGAAAGAGGCATTCGAAAATTCTCAAGTCATGGAGAATGCCAGCTGGCTGTGCGATGTTTTTGGCCCGCGAAATGCAAAGTCGTCATCCTTTCGTGCAGCAGCCAAATGGGCCAAAAAGAGGTTGGAAGAGTATGGCCTCTCCAATGCCACCATGGATCCCTTCGAGTTTGGGACCGGCTGGGAGAATTTATACACATCTGTCCACATGATGTCCCCACGTTACATGCCGATTATTGCTTATCCTCCGATGTGGTCAGCCGGTACAAACGGAAAGGTCCGGGGTCCGGTCATTTATATCAATTTTGACGCGATCACTTCTGAAAATGATCTCGATTTGTATCGAGGCAAGCTAAAGAATACCATCATTTTCTCCAGGACAGAAAGGAATTGGATGACCGGCTCGCCCACACAAACATGGATGTTTATGAACGCCTTATCCCGGAAGGGCTGATGCAGTCATCTGTGGTCATGGCGACTTTTGTATATCACACCGCCATGCGCGACGAACTGCTTCCCCGCATCCCACCCATACAACGATAATGGAGTTCAATTCGCTTTTCTTTCCTTCTCGGGAGGAATTCTTTAAAGAAATGGGATGAGAAAATGATTTGAAATAAATCAATATTAGCGTAAAGTAGAAAAAACTAGGAGGAGAATACTAATGAATAAAAAGATAACTGGGTCTTTTAGATCGACAGCACTCTCACGACGTGATTTTTTAAAAAGAACATCCTTAGGAACCCTGGCTCTGGCTACGGCAGGAGACCTGCAGGCAAAAATTCTCTATCCGTTTAATACAGTATCCGGCTCCAAGAGCAAGGTCGTTCTGATTCATCACAACAAGGTTGTCGATGAGACAGGACGTATTCAGCAGCCCCTCCTCCAGAAAATGGTCGACAAAGCTATGATCGCTTTTTCCGGTGAAAACACCATCGCGGACGCCTGGAGTAAATATTTCTCGGCTGATGATGTCGTTGGCTTGAAAGTCAATGCGCTCGGCCTGATAGATCTTCAAGGTATGGACTTTCTTCAACACTTTCCCGCAGTCACAAATGCCATTGCCTCCGGGCTGAAAAAAGCTGGAGTTAAGGAAGGGAATGTGATCGTTTGGGACCGGAGTGAAGAGGAGCTCAGCCAGGCTGGTTACACCATCAACCACGAACCGACTGCGATGCGCGTTATCGGTAACAAAAAGAACCGGCGGGGATCCGAGGGTCAGTTTAATCCCAAGTCTTATCCGGTCGGAAAAAACTCCAGTCGTGTTTGCAGTATTTTGGCTGACCAATGCACAGCTCTTGTCAATATCCCCGTACCGAAAACACACGGCGGTGCGGTCTTCACCGGCAGCTTAAAAAACCACTATGGAACCATAGACAATCCCCGGGATTTTCACTCCAATTCCTGCACAAATCCGGGAATTCCCGAAGTCAACACCATCCCCATGATCCGGGACAAACAGAGGCTGATCGTTTACGATGCCATGTTGGTGGCCGTAGAGGGAGGGCCCCGCTGGAACCGCCGCTTCACCAAACCCTATGGCGGAATCCTTGTCGGCAC
>WTAW01000204.1 GCA_013139435.1 Candidatus Aminicenantota bacterium
GTCCTATGGCCTTTGGCCAGACACAGACTACCGGCTTGCCACAGACTGCCGATCAAGACTCGACAGAAGAGGTTCCCTTTCGAGTGATCGCCAATTATAAGGAGCAGCTGGAGAATCGGATCATCGCCAGGGGCAATGTGGAGATCCACTACAAGACGATCAAGCTGTTTGCCGACAGGATCGAATTGGATACCGAAACCAAAGATGTCTTCGCTGAAGGCCATGTTGTGATCCAGACACCCGGAGATGTGATCAGTGTGGAACGCATCCAGTTCAACCTCGATTCTCGACTGGGAACCTTCCAGAATGTCTTTGTCCGTTCACAGCCCAATATTTTTTACGAAGCAGAAACGGTTGAGAAGACGAGCGAAGATATGTACAGTATGACCAAAGGGAATTTCACCTCATGCACCCAGCCGACTCCGCGATGGCGCTTCTCTTTTTCCAGGGCAAACCTCAAAAAAGATGACTATTTGGAGATGTGGAATTCTGTGGTCAGGGTGAAGAAAGTCCCGATCCTCTACTTCCCCTATCTCAAGTATCCTTTGAATCAAGAACGGGCCACTGGTTTCTTGATGCCAAAGCTAGGCTACAACGGGCAGAAAGGGTTCAATTACTCCCAGAGCTTCTACTGGGCTATAAGGCGAAACATGGATTCCACATTCAACCTAGACTATTACTCCTCTCAAGGATTGGGAGGTGGTCTGGAATACCGATATATGTTCACCCAAGGGACAGGAGGCCGGCTGAACCTATATTACTTCAAATTCAAGAATGACCCTGAACTGGAATTGCCCGAAAATGCCTACCTCATCCGTTTCAGCCACAACCAGCCTCTCCCCTTTTCGTTCAACCTCGTGGCTGATGTGGATTACCAAAGCTCGTATGAATTTCTCCGAGAATTCGATAATAACTTTAGACGTGCGGTGGTGTCCAACCGCCGCTCTCAAGTGTTTCTCCAGAGATCATGGTCTTATTTCAACCTGAACATGCGTGCTTCCCGATTCGAAACGTATTACACGGACAGGGAAAACTCCATCATCCGCTACAGCCTCCCGGAAGTCGGATTCTCTTCCTCACAGATCAAGCTGATCCCACCGCTCTACTTTTCCTTTCGCTCGTCCTTTAGTGCCTGGGAGTACGGATGGGCCTATGCCAGCCGGCAAGGCACAGATTACAGGGAAAATTATGAAGATGGCACGCAGAGAAACTCACAGAGCATCTCTTTCTCTCCTGTGCTCACCCTGCCATTCACCTCTATCCCCTGGTTGGCCATCAATTCCTCCTTGGCATCCAACATGTCCTTCGATCTCCAGAGTTATGCCCCGAACACCAAGAACATTGTTGCCGAGCCCATCCTAAGAAAGAACTTCACTTTTAACATAGAGTTTATCGGGCCCACGTTCAACAAGATATTCTTGGATGATGAGGATGAACCAAAGGTCAAGCATATCATCGAGCCCACTTTTTCCTACCGATACGAAAGCCCGGTCGAACAGTCAGACCGTGTGATAACCTCGGCCCGCTATTTTACTCGCGCTCATTATGTCAGTTACGGTTTGACCACTCGAGTTCTCGTCAAGGTCGACAAAATGTCGCGAGAAATCTTCACTTTTGGGTTGAGTCAGATCTACTTTCTGAGCCCTGAAGACAGCCCCATGCAGGGCTTTGAGGTGGACGGGAAAATCCCTGAATTTTCAGACATTAACGGGTATTTGAGGTATTACCCCGGGACCAAACAAAGCATCGATTTTTCCATGGCCTTTAATCCCTACCACACGAGGTTTTCGCGTCTCCGGTTGGGGGCGAACTGGGGTGCTCCTTCGGACAACCTGTTTCTCAGGGTCAGTTGGTACAGGAGCCTTAATCCCTACTTTGACAACACTTGGGGCGAGCGGCATCAGGTCAGCTTTTATACCGGCTTTAAAATCCCGAAGATCAACCTCGATGCACTCGGAACTTTGGATTACAACATCAAGGAGAGAAAGTTTCTTTACACAGCTCTCTCTGTTGTTTACCATTACCAGTGTATTGATTTTAAGGCAGATGTTAAGATATTCTATTTCCGAGAATACCCAGAGGTTCAGTTCGGCATTTCCATCGGACTGGGGAATATTGGGAAAACCACCGATTTTCTTGGAGGTCTAACAGATAGCGAACATGCACGAACAAACAATCCCTATTAGGATAGTGATGAAACACCAAACTAAACAAATCATCGATTCAAATGTAGGGACCGTTTCCCAAACGGTCCGTTCGGGGAACGGACCCTACATAGAAAAAAACCATTCCCGTCCAGCCCTTCACACGGTTTTCTCCACCACACAATTGGGATACTTAATAACGCAACTTGTGTTCCTACAATCACGGATTTGGAAATGCTTCCATTCAAAGGAACAGAGGAGTCAAACATGAAAGGCCTGATTTTGAGCGGAGGGAAGGGAACCAGACTTCGTCCTCTGACTTTTACACAGGCTAAACAATTGGTCCCTGTGGCCAACAAGCCTGTCCTGTTTTACGGGATCGAAGCACTC
>WTAW01000015.1 GCA_013139435.1 Candidatus Aminicenantota bacterium
CGATCATGGAACGAGTGGGACGCCACGGCTCGGCTTTCTCAAAACCTTCCACACCGGCATCACCCAGGGCCCACTGCTCATAAGCCCCCCAAAGGCCTCTGGTTATCCACTCTCCATCATCCAGGATCCCAACCACGCGATCGATCTCCTTGCGCAATCCTTCCTCATCGGATACGGTCATCAGGTTCGCATCGAGTATCAATTCACCGGCCCGGTTAAAATGGACATGCCCATCGATGATTCCTGGCGTCACAAACTGACCCTCTAGATCTATAACCTTCGTCTCATCTCCAATGTACTTTTCCGCTTCCGCATCACTCTGGCACACTGCTGTGATCATATTACCTCTTACAACCAACGCTTTCGCCATCGGGCGGGCCTCATCAACCGTCCAGATATCCCCATTGAGCAGCACCAAATCAGCAGATTCGGGCTTTTGCGTGCACCCTATAAAACTTAAAAAATAAGCAGCACAGATAAAAATAAAAAACACAAATAATTTAGGTTTTAAATGATTGCGCATGATTCCTCCTCTATCCCTAATGGATGTATTAAAGACATATGAAATGACAACCGATTATATCTTTGAAAAGAAATTTTTGTCAAAAGGAAATGAGCGCATAAGCATGGCTTATCCATTATTGCCGACACCGATGGAACGATTTTAACTCACACATATATGTTTTGCACATTATTTAATATATTTTTTGTGTGAATAATATGCACTATATTTATTGACATTTGGCACATTTTTGTTATCAGAGATTTTCTTGATGCTTTTCAAATCATCGATCAAAAAGAGGACAGCTGGATTAAGGCTGGTAAACTCGCGTATGATCTGAAAAAGAGAGGTAAAATCATTCATCTGCTCGACTGTTATGTTGCTGTGATTGCGCAGGGATTCGACTGTAAGATTTTTACGCTTAATAGGCATTTTAAAGAAATACAGAAAATCTTGAAGATTTCCCTAATTTAAACCACTCTATGGTCCATTCGGGGAATGGACCCTACACCTAAGACTAGACGTCCTTATATTTAAATCCTATAAGAGAAGCACCATAATTCTTTATAACTCCAGGTAATAAAATACGCACAAAACATCAAATCTTATAACACCCAGTTATAAAATTGAAATTTTTCATGAGGGCCACCAATATTCTCGTGCATCTCACTGATTCCACAGGTTGTCTCATCAGAGAGATTGACCCTTTATAAGCACTATGATATAGACTATATTTCTTCACTGAGCAAAGAACCTGGATAATTCAGGAGAAATGATAATTGGAGGAGAGTCATGAGAAAAACATTCTCACTTTTTATTGTTTTTATTTTACTTTTCACACCTGCCCTATTTTCACAGGATCCATATAAGCTTCCGCCCAAAGAAGTGGTCGATATCGTTACGGCAGCGCCACCGCCACGGGCATCGATGAGTCCATGTGGAGAATACATTATGCTTGTCACCTATAAGAGCATGCCATCTATCGCCTACATGTCGCAGCCTTTGCTTAGACTGGCTGGTACACGAATAACGCCCCTGAATAACAGCCGGCAGCAGACGATGTTTTACACAAGCATCATCATCAAAAGAATAAAAGATAGTGCGGAGACAACGGTTACACTCCCTGCTGGTGTAAAGCTCGGTTTTCCTCGCTGGTCTTTTGATGGAAAATGGATCGCGTTTACCAGATACCTCGAGAATGGCGTTGAGCTCTGGGTAACCGACCGCGCCACAGGAAAGGCCAAAGCCCTCACCGGCCCGGTCATAAATGCTAGTGTGGGTTCCGGATTTACTTGGCTTCCAGACAACCAACATCTCCTCGTCCACACCATCGTAGAGAATCGCGGGGCTCCTCCTGAAAAACCGGCAGTACCCATAGGCCCCAACATCCAGGAAGTTTCTGGGAAATTTGCCAAAGTTTGGACCTACCAGGATCTCCTGAAGGATCCCCATGACAAAAAGCTTTTCACATATTATGCGACCTCACAACTCATAAAAATCAATGCCCAGACTGGGGACTCTCAGAAGTTTGGAAAATCTGGTATTTATATGAGTCCTGATTCCGCTCCAGATGGGAAACACGTCCTTATCCACAAGATCAAGGAGCCTTACTCTTACAGTGTCCCCTACTTCTATTTCACACATTCAAAAGAAGTGTGGGATATGAATGGGGAATTGGTTCATTTGGTGGCCGATATTCCCCTGGCCGACGATGTCCCGATGCGCGGCGTTCCTAAGGGGCCGCGAAGCATGGAGTGGCGAGCGCTCCATCCCGCAACTTTGATCTGGGTTGAGGCCCTGGACGAGGGAAATCCCGACAAAGATGTCCCCCACCGGGATAAGGTCATGACCCTTTCCTTTCCCTTCAAAGACGATCCCAAGGAGGTGCTCAAAACACAATACCGTTATAATGGAATGGCCTGGATGGAAACGCCGGGTGAGGCTTTCCTCACAGAATACGACTGGAAAAGGCGATGGAGGACGACTTACCACATCAACGTAGATGACCTCAACAAAACCCATAAAAAGATCGTAGATCTCAGCATCCATGACAGATACAATGACCCGGGCTATCCTGTCTTCACAGTCACACCAAAGGGTGAACATCTTATTATTAAGGAAAAGGATTGGATTTATCTCGATGGAAGTGGAGCCTCCCCTCAAGGAGACATGCCTTTCCTGGATAAACTCAACCTCAAGACGATGAAAAAAGAAAGGATGTTCCAGTGCAGTGAAAACAGCTACGAAACATTCATCGATTTTGTCGGAAAATCTCGAAAGCAGATCATCACAAGCTATGAATCCAAAACTGAACCCCCGAATTATTATGTGCACACTCTTAAGAATAAAAAGAGAGAGGTGCTTACAGATTACAAAGACCCGGCTCCCCAGATGGCAGGATTGAAAAAGCAACTCATCAAATACGAACGAGAGGATGGAGTACAGCTTTCCGGAACGCTCTATCTTCCTCCAGATTATAAGAAAGGAGAAAGGCGGCCGCTTGTTGTTTGGGCCTATCCGCGGGAATTCACCGATGCCAAAGTAGCAGGACAGGTCCGAGGCTCCCCGAACAGGTTCACGTTTTTTAGAGGAACATCCCAACTTTTTTTCCTCACTCAAGGATACGTGGTTTTGGATGGGGCTCAAATGCCCATCGTCGGCGATCCCGAAACGATGAACGACACACTTGTCGAGCAGCTAGTTGGAAGCGCCAAAGCCGCCATCGACAAAGTGGATTCCATGGGATATATCGATCCCAAACGTGTTGGAGTGGGCGGCCACAGTTATGGCGCGTTTATGACGGCAAATCTGCTCGCACACTGCGACCTGTTTGCGACGGGTGTGGCCCGGAGTGGGGCCTACAACAGGACGTTGACACCGTTTGGATTCCAGAATGAGCGGAGAACCCTCTGGGAAGCCCCAGAGATCTATTTCAAAGTATCCCCATTCATGCACGCTCACAAGATCAACGAGCCGATCCTGCTCATCCATGGAGAGATCGATAATAACTCAGGGACATTCCCCATCCAATCCCGACGGTTATTCCACGCTCTCAAGGGTCATGGCGCAACCGTTCGCTTGGTCTTCCTACCGCACGAAAGCCATGGTTACAGGGCTAAAGAATCCATCCTTCATGTTTTGGCTGAACAGATCGAGTGGTTTGATAAGTATGTAAAAAATAGAACACAGTGAGATGTAGGGTCCATTCCCCGAATGGACTTATAAAAGGGGACAGTCCCCTTTTTCAAGGGGTGATCGGAAAAGGGGACAGTCCCTTTTTTGATATTCCCCGAATGGACTGATCTGGACAACGAAGGATGTAGGGTCCGTTCCCCGAACGGACCGAAATAGGAATGTTTTTTTGTATTAAAATAAAATAAGAATGAACTTTTAAGGGGAAATTAAAATGATAGACCCAAAATGTGCGACCTGCAAAACCAAACTGTGCCTCCAGGGTGTAACGGACGAAGATCTGTTGCCATCATACTGCCCGACGAAGAACTTCAGAGAATTGATCGAAGATGCGAAGGCAAAATACCAATCCGAAGAACTAGTGAATTTTTTTCAATGTTCAGCGCTGCTTGAGA
>WTAW01000406.1 GCA_013139435.1 Candidatus Aminicenantota bacterium
ACACAAACGCTGCTGCCCATTCTGATCGCTTTCCTGATCGGGCAAATATTCATACTCAGCCGGGGATGGCTCAAGATCGCTCTCCAGGCCGCTCAGCTTCATTTCTATACATATAAAAAATAGACATTCTCGATCTCGACCTCAACAATGCAGGAAGGAAGCAAAAAAGCCGTTATCGCAGCGTTGCTCGGGAATGCAGCCATTGCTATATGTAAGATCGTTGCGGCATTATTCAGTGGTTCTGCATCCATGCTTGCTGAGGCCTATCACTCCACATCTGATACATTCAACCAGGTGCTTCTCCTCTACGGCCTCAAAAAGAGCAAAAAACCCCCGGACAAACTCCACCCTTTTGGCCATGGCAAAGAGCAGTTCTTCTGGTCTTTTATGGTAGCGATCATCCTGTTCGGGATAGCCGGTGTGCTCTCGGTGAGAGAGGGATACCACAAGCTTCAGCATCCAGAACCCATAAGTTATCTCGGTCTCATGTACCTGGTTCTCGGTGTGAGCGTGTTTTTTGAGACCATTGCACTGAGAATAGCCATCAAGAGTATCAAAGCCGAAATGAAAGCAGAGCAACATAAGAATTTTTTTACGGCCATCAAACACAGCAAAGATCCGACCACAATGACGGTTTTTTTTGAGGATTCTCTAGCACTCATGGGGCTTTTAATCGCATTCGTTGCCATCACTTTAGTTCACTTTACGGGAAACTTGGCCATCGATGCCATTGCCTCCATTTCCATCGGGGTGCTGCTCATGGTTTTTGCCCTGTTTCTTGCGAATGAAACAAAAAAAATGTTGGTTGGCGAAGCTGTGACGCCGCATAAAAGGGAGCAGATCCTCGGATGCCTGGAATCTTATGACGAAGTGGATAGGGTTGTCAGCTTGAAGACCATGCACCTCAGCCCAGATGAAGTGATAGTCGCTGCTGAGATCGATTATCGGAACGATATCACTGTGGGTGAGCTAGAGATCCTGAATGACAGGATCGAAAAGAGCATTAAGGAAGTCATTCCCAACGCAAAGGTCTATCTAGAAGCGGAAAATAAATAGGGCAGCACGTCAATCCAAGGGGGATAGAACGACCCTGGATTCAGCCTCTGTAAATGACTTGTTGAGCAATTTAACACAGGCATAGACTGTATCGATAGCGGGAGATGGCGTCTGTGTCAGGCGGCTGAGTTCGATGACGGCTCCGATCAACGCCTCGATCTCCAGCGCTCTTCCCTGCTCCACATCCTGGAGCATGGACGTCTTGTGGGCGCCCACATTTTCAGCGCCTTCGATGCGTCTTTCGATGGTGCGGCGGAACGTGATCCCGAGCTTCCCCGCGGTTTCCTCAGCTTCCTGCATCATCTTGGCAGCTAGCTCCCTTGTTTCCGGAAAACGGCAGATATCGACCATAGTGGCATGCGTAAGCGCACTGATGGGATTGAACGACAGAGTCCCCCAAGCCTTGAGCCAGATCTCCGCACGGATGTTGTCGATGACACGCGACCGGAGTCCTGCATCCATGAAAGCTTGCATAAGGCTTTGGCATCGCTCACTTTCTGACCCATCCAGCTCCCCCAGAGGAAACCGGTCTCCTTCCACGTGTTGAATGACTCCCGGCTCCACGATTGCGGCTGCCGGATAGGCTACGCATCCGATAATTCGGTGGGCGTCCACATTGGCTTCGATAACACCCGTCGGGTCTAGAGACTCGAGACGTTTTCCTTCGTATTCTCCGCCATGTCTTTGAAAATACCACCATGGGATACCGTTCTGGACAGTAACCACGCTTGTGTCCGGCCCGAATAGGGCCGGCAGGTGAGGGGCCACCTCTGGTATTTGGTGGGCCTTAACGCCCAGAATGACCACGTCCTGCTGGCCTGCCTCTTCAAAGCTGCCAGTGGCTTTAGCTTCCCTCGCTACGAATTCTTCACCATCTTGTTTCACCACCTTCAGTTTCTTTTCCTGGATAGCAGCCAGCTGTCCATCCTTATCGATGAATGTGACATCCTGACCCGATACAGAAAGTCTGACACCGATCAATCCTCCGATAGCACCAGAACCTACGATGCAGATTCGTAAACTCATTTTTCCCCCGTGTTGATTCACGATTGATTATTTGATTGACCTTCACTGTTATCAGCTAATATCATAGTAAAAGATTATAGCCAAATGCAAAGTAAAAAAACATTTGGATAAGACACGATGGGTCTTCTGTCACTTGTCTATCAATTTCTCATTGGGGGGGTGATATTTGCCGCCGGTGTGCTCTTTGCATGGTCCTCCAGAGATTATTCATGGAAAAAAAGAGAGGATCGGCTAACTCTCATCTTCATGATCGCAGGTTTTTTCTTATATTGTGTGTTCCAGACACTTTGGCATTTCTGTGCGTTAGGGAAGATCTAGATGGATACAACTGCTGTTGTGGGCACCCGGTTGGATTATTTCGTCATCCTTTTGTATTTTGTCCTCATCTTCAGTTTTGGGTTTATTTTCGCAAGATTCACACGATCGACCAAAGATTTTTTCTTCGGTGGTCAGCGCTTTTCCTGGTGGTTGATCACTTTCAGCTGTGTCGCTTCTGTCGTGGGGTCTTACAGTTTCGTTAAATACTCTGCCGCTGGTTTCAGGTATGGGATGTCCTCATCCATGACCTATCTCAATGATTGGATCGTGATGGGGTTTTTATTGTTGGGGTGGCTCCCTATACTCTATTTCGGCAGAATCGGGTCTGTTCCCGATTATTTTAAGAAAAGGTTCGACGGCCGGACAGCCGTGATGGCAACCATCATCGTCCTCCTGTACATGGTGGGCTACATCGGCATCAACCTTTACACCATGGGGATCGCTCTCAATGCTATGTTGGGCACAAACATCTTCCTATCGGCCGTCGTTGTGGCGGTTGTTTGTGCCGTGTATGTGACTATCGGCGGACAGACCTCTGTGATCATGACAGACCTTGCTCAGGGTATTATCCTCTTGATCGGTGGATTTTTATTGTTTTTTTTAGGGCTCCATGTGCTTGGAGGCTGGGAGGCATTCTGGTCTGGATTACCCATTCTTCATCGACTGCCATTTGCAAAATTTAACGAGCCGCATGAGTTCCATTTTGTGGGGATTTTCTGGCAAGACGGTATTGCCAATACCTTTGCCCTCTACATGATGAATCAGGGATTTATCCTGCGATTCTTATCTCTAAAAAGTGTTAAGGAGATCAAAAAGACATTCCTTTCTCTGGTCCTTGTCCTGATGCCCCTGGCAGCCTTTGCCGTCTCCAATGCCGGATGGTTGGGGAGAGCTATGGTTTCTCAGGGAGTGCTTCCTCCTGATGTCGATGCCCATCAGATCTTTGTCCGGGTTGCCAACACAGTCTGTCAGCCAGGATTGTTTGGTTTTGTGATGGCAGCGTTGACGGCGGCTCTTATGTCGACGATCGATACGCTCATCAATGCTGTATCTGCGGTCGCTGTGAATGATGTGTACAAGCCCTATGTGGCTCCAAATGCATCTGATAAGCATCATCTTCGAGTGGCTCGGATCGTTTCTTTTTCGGCGGCATTAATGGGTATTGCCCTTGTGCCCGTCTTTGCCTCATTCAAATCCATTTACGTGGCCCATGGCTCCTTTACGGCAAGCATCACGCCCCCAATGGTTGTCACGATCGTCCTAGGTGTGTACTGGAAAAAGTTCACGTCCTCTGCTGCCTTCTGGACTCTTTTTGGGGGGACTGTGATGGTCGTTTTGTCGATCGCCTGGCCCGTGCTCATCACACCGTTTTCGCACGGAGTAGATCCTTCCGGAGGATTTAAGTACATGCGCGCGTTGTTTGGATTGGCGGCTAGCGGTATAATAGCCGTTCTTGTGAGTTACTTGACAAAAACGAAATCTGCGAAGGCGATAGAAGGATTAGTGGTAGGAACTCTGGATAAAGCCAAGGAAAAATACAAGGGGGCACCAGCCAATGAGGTCGAAGGGAAAAAAGTGGCTGTTTTACTTAACGTCAGTGAGGAGATCGAAGAACTCAGTGTTTCTCAAAAAATAGCCCAACTCATGTCTGCCAAAAAAGGTGACATTGTGTATGTGAGCGATGCGAGGCGATGGCTGGGGGGCCTGCGTTCTGTGCATGCGAGGATTTCAGCGATCCATGAAGAGGACACGCTTGAGGTTTGGATAACACCCGCTCTCGCCAAGCAGGGTAACCTTGTCGTCGATCGGAAACACCGGATTGAGAAGATCATTTAACCTGAATAATCCAGGTTAAATAAGATGAGCTATTCCGTTTCACGTTTTGCGTCATGTTAAAATGGTTTAGAATATACAAACAGGGGATCGGACGTGCAATATACAATATTATATTTGATGAAAGGGAAAGAGGCCCTCATTCTTGTTTTAATTGTGATGCTGTGCATGGTATGCAGTAAGAAAGATTCTGAGGGTTTTATTGTCATGGCTCACCGTGGGGCCTCAGCCGCAGCTCCGGAAAACACGCTCATTGCGTACAAAAAGGCGATTGAGATGGGAGCCGATTATGCAGAATTGGATGTCCGGCAAACCAAAGACGGTGCGATCGTTTTAATGCATGATAAAACTGTCCACAGGACCACAGGTGTGAAGGACTTTATTTGGGATCTGACTCTCGAAGAATTGAAACAGCTAGAAGCGGGCTCTTGGTTTGGGGAAAAATTCAGGGGAGAGCCTATTCCCACCTTAGAGGAGGTGATTCTCCTGGCAAAAGGACGGATGAAGCTGAACATCGAGGTCAAAATCTCAGAAAATGAGCCTGGGATCGCCCAACGTGTGGTCGACATCGTCCGTTCCGAGGATTTTAGCAGGGATTGTATCATCACATCCTTTGATATGGAAACGGTGAAAACATTCAAGAAGATCGCTCCGGATTTAGAGACCGGGTTAATTTTTGATAAAGAGTATCACTCAGATGTTTTCGAAGGGACCTGGGATGTTCTGAGCACTAATCACGAACTTGTGGATGCTGAGTTTGTCCGGCTCGCGAAGGACAACGGAAAAAAGATCTACGCTTGGACAGTGAATGAACAGGAAGAG
>WTAW01000401.1 GCA_013139435.1 Candidatus Aminicenantota bacterium
CTCTCTGGACCGGCGAATTGGCTTTTACCTATCATCATCGCAATGCCGAATACAGCGATGTTCCCCTTCTGGGCCTTTATCTTTTCGATCCGATCATCCCAGAAAACAGGTATGCCTTGGATGGCAAATGGGATATCGGTGTCGGATTCTGGTTTGAAGGAACCCTGATCCACAAGCAGATCGAAAATCCCTTCAATCCCTATCAAAAGGCACTGACCGTTGGCATGGACTATACCTTCGGCTGGGGAAATGGGCTGAACGTCCTGGGGGAATATTTTCTTTTCGAGTCGAGCAAAGAAGTCTGGAGCTCGGGCGAGGGCATTCACTACGCCGGTCTTTCTTTGAACTATCCTCTGGCATTGCTGGATACGATCGCCCTTATCTTTTTCTACGATTGGGACAATAACGATCTCTACAGCTTCGTCAACTGGAGGCGGACCTATGACCGGTGGAGCCTGAATGTTATGGGATTCTGGAACCCTGAACGTTTTCAGGTCTACCACACCCGCCGCGAAGATAACCAATTTGCGGGAAAAGGCTTCCAAATTATGGTAGTTTATAATTATTGAAACAAAAAATATTTACAGGAATAGATAAGTATATATGGTGAGGGAGAAATAATAGACAATGGAAAATTCACACATCATCGAAACAAAAGACCTTGTCAAAGTTTACTCAATGGGCGAGCACAAGATATGGGCACTGAACAAGGTTAACCTGTGCTTTGAAAAGGCTGAATTTGCCGGCCTGGTCGGCCCGAGCGGCTCGGGGAAAACAACCCTGCTCAACATCGTAGGTTCCCTGGATTCACCCTCGGAGGGCAGTGCGATCGTTTTGGGGAATAAGATCGAAGACATAACACACAAACAGGCCGCCGCCTTACGGAATCAACACATCGGTTTTATCTTCCAGACTTTCAACCTTCTGCCGGTCTACACCGTGTATGAAAACGTGGAGTTCCCTGTACTTTTAATGGGGCTGTCCCATGAGGAAAGAAAAACAATGGTTTTAGACGCACTGGAATGGGTAGGCCTTGCAGACCGGGCCAAATCCAAACCCGCCCAGCTTTCGGGAGGTCAGAGCCAGAGAGTGGCCATAGCACGCGCTGTCGTTAAAAAGCCAGCCATCATCTTAGCCGACGAACCCACGGCCAACCTCGATGCGGAGAACTCGTATCACATACTGGACACGATGGAACGTTTGAATAAAAACCTGGGTACCACATTTATTTTTGCCACACACGACGAAAAGGTTATTCGCTATTTACGCCGGAAGATCACTCTCATCGATGGAAAAGTTGCAAAAGATGAAGCCATGACTCCACAAAAATCTGGAGGAGTGGATCGATGATCATTCCCAAACTTGCGGTAAGAAATATTTTAGGTGCCGGTATCCGCACATGGTTGAATGTCATCGTTTTATCCTTCGCTTTTGTGACGATCGTCTTGACTCAAGGGCTCTATCGAGGCATGAGCCGACAGGTTGTGCACGCCACCGTTGAGGCTGAATACGGAGGGGGCCAGTACTGGCAGGAAAACTACGACCCCTTGGATCCGCTCACACTCGAAGATGCACACAGTGTGATCCCCGATCCTTTAAACTCTCTGATCAAAAACGACCAAGCAACCCCTATCCTGGTCATTCAGGGCACCATCTATCCCAACAGACGCATTCAGCCGGTTCTGATCAAAGGCATAGATCCTCAACAGAAGATCCTCTCCATACCATCGTCTTTTTTGGACACCGAAGAGGAAGGATTTCCAGCTCTCATCGGTACACGGATGGCAAAAAGCACAGGTCTAAAAGTGGGCGATGAAGTCACGATCCGTTGGCGGGATGCTAACGGCACGTTCGACGCCCGAGATGTCCGCATCGTCCAGATTATGAGCACGACAGTCCAGAGCATCGATCAAGGGCAGATTTGGGTTCCGCTCGACTTGATCCAGATTCTCACTCAGATGGAAAACGAGGCGAGCATGGTTGTAGTCAAAAAAGAACTAGAAACTATTCTGGAGGTCTCTGGATGGCCGTTTAAAACGCTCCATTTTCTCCACACCGATATCAGGGAGATGGTCAAGAGTAAATCGGCGGGTGCCTCAGTCATGTATTTTATTCTGATATTTCTTGCTATGCTGGCGATCTTCGATACACAGGTGCTCTCCATCTTCCGCCGGAGGAAGGAAATGGGAACCCTCATGGCTATGGGAATGACGCGATTGAAGATCATACAGCTCTTCACCCTAGAAGGAGCATTACATGGAGTTCTTGCTGCAATTGTGGCCGCTGTTTACGGCATTCCACTTCTCACTCTGTTCGCAAGCAAAGGCTGGGCTCTTCCCGGTTCGATGGACGATTGGGGGATCGCCCTCGGAGAGAAGATCTTCCCGGCTTACAGTGCCGGACTTGTTATAGGGACCACGGTTCTAGTCCTCATCATCACAACGATCGTCAGCTTTTTACCCACCCGTAAAATTGCCAAGCTGGAGCCAACAGACGCCCTCAGAGGGAGGATGTCATGATCAGGTTCCTGCTCAAGGGGATCCTGCGCGACAAATCCCGGAGCCTGTTTCCCATCCTGACTGTTGTGGCCGGAGTTTTGCTCACGGTATTTGGATACTGCTGGATCATCGGGGCGGGAGACAATATGACGGAATCCAGCGCCAAATTCAGCTCGGGCCATGTGAGGGTCATGTCCCGAGCGTATGCGGATGAAGCAGGGCAGATCCCCAACGATCTGGCCTACATTGGTGTTGAATCCCTGATGCAGGAATTGTGGAGCGATTTTCCAGAGTTCATCTGGACTCCCCGTATCCGCTACGGAGGACTTTTGGACATCCCGGATGCACAGGGAGAGACACGATCCCAGGGACCGGTTGTTGGATTGGCAGTGGATCTCCTTTCGAGTGAAGCCAAAGAGCCAGAGATATTAAACATACAGAATGCCCTGGTGCGGGGACACATCCCTAGAAATCCAGGCGAGATCCTTCTGAGCGATGATTTCGCGGTCAGCCTCGGAGTCGAGCCAGGAGAGACCGCCACTCTCATAAGCTCAACGATGTACGGTAGTATGGCAGTCACCAATTTTACCGTTGCAGGGACGATCCGGTTCGGTGTCGCTGCTATGGACCGCAGAGCCATGATCGCGGATTTCAGAGACATACAAACTGCTCTGGATATGCAGGATGCTACGGGTGAGATACTGGGCTTTTTTAAGACTTTTATATACAGAGACGAAATCGCTACATCAACTGCATCCCGTTTTAATGCACACTACCAAAATGAAAGCGATGAATTCTCTCCCGTGATGGACACGCTCTACAGCCAGCCGTCAATAGCGGATTATTTAGGTATGATCGGTCTCTTTTCAAAAGCCATGATCTTCATTTTTGTCGGAGCCATGTCCTTGGTCCTGTGGAACGCCGGGCTCATGG
>WTAW01000177.1 GCA_013139435.1 Candidatus Aminicenantota bacterium
AATCGCTGCCTTCTCCGAAAATTCCATAGTTATTATTGAGTATTTCAGCCTCGTTCAATTCGTTTCTGTTCAGGAAATCTGAATACCATATCTCTGCCAACAAGCTTTCGACAGAGCTTTTGCTCAAGGAACTGTTATATCCTGGGCGGGAATGAATGTTCACATCTGGATAAACTTCCAAATCGAAGCTTTGACAGCTTGCAAAGGCGAGGACCACGATCAAGGTTGTTATCCATAGCATCGAGATTTTCATTCTGAAATCTCCTCACAGCTATTTCCCCAACCATTTAATCTGTCAATCTATACTGCAAGAAATGTACCATTTTTTGATGTTTTGGAAATATATGTGGAATACACTCTAACCTTCGATGTGCCTTTTAAAGAAGCTGATCTTGTATTTTTTCACTTTTTGATTCAACGTTGTGTGAATGACGCTGAGGAATGTTGCGGGGTCCTTTTTTGTCAACGGAGGGTTGCGCCAACTAAAAATGCGGATGCATCCCAAGGCCCGACGGGCCTCATTTTCATTGGAAGGAAGTATTTGAATCTCAAGGTGAGAGTATTTTTCTTTTTATCTGAGGAGAGGTTTACCAGAGGGATAGAGATGGTATTGTCTCCCTCTTGGAGGTTGTATGTGCCCACAAAATCATCATTCAGGTAAGCCCACAGAAATTGTTTGTAGTTCCCGTACCAAAAGGGGGATCGAAAATTGAACTGTGAGTACAGATGAAGAGTGATATCTCGAGGAAGATTGCTGTCATTGAGGATTAGCAGCGTGGCCAAAGGGGAACAGAGTCTGCTCGGCTCACCCCTGAGTTCCACGGGGGGACTGATTCCGGACAAATACAGGATGTTTTTCCTTTTGTCTGTGATAGTGCTGGGGATCTGATCGTGATCGAGTTGGGCATATGACTGGGGGATGGGGATTCCCGCAAAATCTATATAGAAGATCAGAGCGGCATCTTTTTTCTCGGGTACTGGGATCTCGACCTGTACTTTTCTCTCTTCCCTGTTGAGGTTTGCACAGACACTCCCATGATTAGGGATGGTGATGTAAACATGGAATCCTCTGCGTCTGGGTGGATTTTGCACTCGAAAATGAACTGTCCAATGGGATTTGGCTTTTTCAATGAAATGGGGCGTGAGTGCAGGAAATTTTTCAGGGAGCGGATTGGAGAGAGCAAAAGGTGGGATCCAGGGTTCGATGTCGTATATTAGGAGATATTCGTTCAGCCTTTTTCTCTTGTGCTTGATATCGAATCGATCGAGAAGCTTCCTGAGAACCCCAGCTTGCCATGCGAATTCTTTTTTATCCAATCTGAATAAATAATTTGTTTTTTCCCGGTTAAGACTGTAAAATAACTGATAAGGGCGGTACTTTTTATTCGTGTAAGAAACGACCAGAACATCTTCTTTAGCTAGAGCTGTCATAAGGTAGGCATTCCAGTATTCACTCAGCCAGAACTTTTGTCCTGATTTATCGAGAAAAGCAACAACTTCTTCGAGTTGAGCTGTTTTCTCTACGGCATTTTTGCTCTGTGAGACATAGGCATTTATGTTGTTCGGCAGGAGGACAATAAAGAAAAGAATGATGAGTCCGATGTATCGCAAGGCCGTTTTTTTGATGTAAGGAAATAGGTACAGATAAAGGATGGGAATTGAGAAGTACAGCGGATACAAGTATCTGATCCTGAATGCGTTACTGTATGCTGAAGAGAAATATATGAGAAGAAATGCTCCGAGAAAGAGAGCATACACGTTATCAGCAAGAAGTTTCCGTCTTTTTAAGGAGACATAAATCGGGAAAGCCACACCGATAAAAACCGGGATGAGCCAAAGGACATTGGATATGCTGTACAGGGATGACATCATGTATCCGGTCGTCTTAACAGTCCAGCTGAATTTTGTGGGATTCATGGCAAACTTTTCGCCGGAGAAAAGGATGTTTGAGGTCGCAAATCCCGTCATTATTTCGTAGAGAAAGAATAGAAACGCTCCCACGATAAAAAGAGCAACGATAGATATATACTCTTTAATTCGAAATTTATGTCTCAGAAAGATAAAAAGAGCTGCGACGGCGCTGAAGGGAATAGTCATTTGGTGAGACCAGAAAGCCAGACCCATTGTGAAGGCGAGAAAGGGGATGAGATCGTCTCTCTGATTGTAGTAAACCATATAAGCCAGGTAGATGATGAGACTGCCAAGAAACAGCATGAGAGAAAATCCTGCGGCAAGGTCAAGGCTGATTTTCATCAAATCCCCGAGAGGTAGAGAAAGGAACAGACACCCCAATGAAGCGAACTCAGCGGAAAATATCCTCTTGAGCAGCAAAAACTGGACCACGAGGAAACCGAGGAAAAAGAACAGTGCACATGCTCTCAGGATCGAGATCGAAAACCCAAAAAGGAGAGATAATAGGGCAAAGCCGTGAGCAAGAAGAGAACCGAGCCTGTGCTGACCGTAAAAACTGATGGGGGGAACCTTGCCATCAGCGATGTGCTTTCCCATGAGGGCCATGACTGCGTCATCACTGTCTATCCATCCTGTGTCGTGGATCAGGAAGGGGACCCGGATGCTGAAGGCCAAAATGAGTATAAGAACAAGGGTCCAGGATGACTTGGGTATGGCGATACTCAAGTAGGGCAATCGACGCCTGAGGAAGAGAAAGATTTGAGCGGCAAGTATTAAACAAAGAGGGATCAAGGGAACAAAAAGGGGGAACGATAGATCCCTGAGCTGGTAGAAATTGTCCTTGAACCACAGGAAAAGCACAGAAAAATACAGAAAGACTTGAATCAAAAATAGAGGACGCGAACGGAGCAAGCTATCCAGAGAACGCTTAGGAGATCTCGACGCTGTCTTCTGGTTTTTGGGCAATTTTTTTGCCTTTTTTCTCTAATTCTAAAATTTATCATCCTTTTTTACAACTCGCAAGTAACTTCCATGCTTTTGTGATTGACAAAATTTCACATGATAAGAATAATATATGAACTAGCCTGAATAGTTCAGGCTAAGACGAAAGGACGGCTGACGTGTCACGACTATATGAATACCAGGGCAAAAAACTTCTGAGAGAAGCTGGCATTCGTGTTCCAGAGGGCGAGGTAGTATCTACTCCGGAGGAGGCTCGAGATGTCGTTGAACGATTGGGACGGCCTGTCGTTTTGAAGATCCAGGTTTGGGTGACGGGGCGTGCGGGATTAGGTGGGATCGAATTTGCCGATTCTCCCAAGGAAGCCGAAGAGAAGGCCCGTAAATTGTTGGGGAAAAAAATCAAGAATTATGAGGTCGAAAAAATTCTGGTGGAAGAGAAACTGGCCATTCGATCCGAGTATTTTGCAGGCCTTATTATCGATGATGCGCAGAAATCCCCATTGATGATCTTCAGCTCTGTGGGGGGGACTGGGATCGAAGAGATCGCACAAGAGCATCCAGAGAAGGTTGCTCATGTCCCTGTCGATATTTTGAAAGGATTGAGGGATTACGAAGCTCGGAATCTCGTGCGCCGGACGGGAATATCCGGGAAGCTCCTTTTAAAGATCTCGGATGTTCTGACAAAGCTGTATAAAGTGGCTCGTCAGTATGACGCCCGCTCGGCAGAGATCAATCCGATGGTCCTGACCGAAGATGGCGATGTATACGCAGCCGATTGCCATATCGCTATTGATGATTATGCCGTTTTCCGACATCCCGAGTTGGGCATAGAGATCGCACGGGAATTCGATCGGCCACCCTCAGACCTTGAGAAGATCGCCTATCACGTAGAAAAAAAAGACCATCGAGGCACTTTTTATTTTTTACAGATGACGGATGAGATTCCCAAAGAGGACAGATATATAGGATTTAACGGGGCGGGTGGCGGTGGCTCTATGATGTCCATGGATGCGATTTTGAACTCGGGCTTCCATCTGGCTAATTACTGTGATACCAGCGGAAATCCATCGGCCAGCAAGGTCTATCGTGCCGCAAAGATCATCCTTTCCCAACCGAATATCAAGGGATATTTCGCTTCTGGCTCTGGTGTAGCCAGCCAAGAACAGTATCATTCCGCCCGGGGGCTCGTGAAGGCTTTTTATGAGGAAAAACTGGAAATCCCTGGTGTGATCCGCCTGGGAGGGAATTATGAGGAGAAAGCCATAGAAATACTCGCGGCCTATCTCAAGGATATTCCCGCAGAGGTCGAGGGGTATGGCCGGGATGATTCCCCGGAGTTTTGTGCCCGCCGAATGAAAGAGCTGATCGATAAGAATGGCAGTATCCCCCATGAGATCAGGCCTATCTGCGATTCCGATGTGTCCGTAGATGCTTACGTGTTTGAGATTTTCACAGGGAAGATCGCCATTGACCACTCAAAGTGTGTGTTATGCACTTCAAAAGGCTGTGTGGACGCTTGTGCCCCGGGGATCCTCAAGCTCTTGAATGACAAACCCGTCCTTGCTGTGACCGAAGAGGACGCGAAGAAGGGCAAATGCACGGAATGCCTGGCTTGTGAGATTTTCTGCCAGTTTCATGAGCAAAATGCTATTGATATTCATCTGCCGATCCCTGGACTCAAGGAGTACCGGAATCGATTGATCAAAGGAAGATCGGACTTAAAAACGATAGAGGAAGAGAAAGTATAGAGATGGCCATACTCGTCAGCGAAAAATCAAGAGTGGTTGTTCAAGGGATCACTGGCCGAGAAGGCATGGTGAGGACTCGCCTGATGACGGATTATGGGACACATGTCGTGGCTGGAGTCACGCCGGGAAAAGGGGGAGGAGAGGTCTACGAAATCCCTGTTTATGACACAGTCGAGGAAGCGTGGGAGAAATGCGGGCCCATTGATATCAGCGTGATCTTTGTTCCCGCCGCGCTAGTCAAAAATGCGGCCTTAGAGGCTATAGATGCAGGGGTGAAATTCTTAACCATTGTTCCGGATCGCGTGCCGATCTTTGATGTGCTTGAGATCGCGAGGCTGGCGAAAGATCGAGGAGCTGTTTTTGTCGGGCCTAATACTTTGGGTCTTGTGAGCCCTGGAAAGGCCGTTCTCGGTATGATCGGGGGGCGTGCGGAGAGAGCCCGGGAGTGGTTTCGACCCGGAGATATCGGTGTGAGTTCCCGCAGCGGGGGGATGACCTCTGCCATATCATACTACTTAACTGAGGCAGGACTTGGACAGAGTACGATTGTACATGTGGGCGGAGATGCTGTGGTGGGCCTTTCCCATCCTGAGGTGATGGAGCTTTTTGAGAAGGATGAACAGACACGTTTGGTGGCGATGTTCGGTGAGATCGGGACAACGCAAGAGGAAAGAGTCGCTGATCTCATCGAAGAGGGAAAATTCACCAAACCTTTGATCGCCTATGTTGGAGGCAAAGCTGCCAAATCGGGGACACGGTTTTCTCATGCCGGGGCGATCGTTGAAGGAACAAGAGGATCATACAAAAGCAAGGTGCAGAGGCTGCGCGACGTGGGTGTTCGTGTGGTCGAGTCTATATCGGAAATTCCGAAAGTCGCTCTCGAGTTGAGAGGATCTTCGGGGAGGTAACAATGAGTGATCTTCACTGGAAAACGGCTGTGACCGAGGTCAAGCCCAACAGCATATCTGTGCGGGGATATCCTGTCGATGAATTGATGGGAAAGATCACTTTTTCGCAAGCCATTTACTTGGTCTTAAAAGGGGAGATGCCCTCTGTGGAGGTCGGTAAACTCATCGATGCCATTTTTGTCTCATCGGTCGATCATGGGGCCAGCCCTCCCTCTGTTTTGACGGCACGGACGGTAATGTCCACGGGAGCAGAGCTGAATTCTGCGGTTGCTGCCGGAGTTTTGGCAATTTCGAAGTATCATGGGGGTGCCATCGAAGAGGGGATGAAGCTCTTCCTTGAGATCGCCAGACGGATGGACGAAAAAGGGCTCGACGAAGAGAATGCTTCGCAAGAAGTCCTCCTTGAAATGAAGGAGAGAAAACAACGGGCATCTGGCTTTGGGCATAGGCTCCACACACAAGATCCGCGGACGGTCAAGCTTTTTAACTTTGCTGAAGAGCTGGGCCTGGCAGGAAAACATATTCGGATCGCACTGGCTGTTGAAAAGACTCTTGCCAAACAGATGGGACGACCTCTTCCCATCAATGTCGATGGTGCCATTGCGGCTGTCCTGTGTGATCTGGACATACCTCCCGCGATCGGCAATGCGTTTTTTATAATCGCACGTGTACCAGGCTTAGTTGCCCATGTCCATGAGGAGAAAAGCCGGATGAAGACCATGAGAAAGATTCATCCTCAGGATTATGAGTATGACGGGCCTAAAAAAAGGAAGGTCTAAATGCAAAAAAAGCTTCTTTCACTGATGCCAGAGTTTCAGTCCATCGAAGACTCAGACTTGCAGGAAAAAACTCTAAAAGTCTGGATTGAAGCCATGGAGAAAAAAGGCTGGACGGTCGAGGATCTGCTCGAAATGCCCTTCACGCTGTTGATCGAACACACTCCCATCAATATCATCGAGCACACCAGAGCTGTCACTCTCTGCTCTGTCCAGATCGCAGATGTCTTGCTGGATGAATACAAGGACCGAATATCCATAAGCAGGGATATCCTCCTTTCAGGAGCCTTGCTTCATGATGTGGGTAAATTGTTCGAATACATTAGAGAGGAGGGCCGTTTTGTGAAGAGTGAGGAGGGGAAACTCCTCCGCCATCCCATATCTGGTGCGGCTTTTGCCTCGCAGTTCGATATCCCTCAGGAAGTACTACACATCATCGCCGCCCATTCCAAAGAGGGGGATGGTGAACGGAAGACGGTCGAAGCTGTGATCGTCAACCATGCCGACTTCGTGAATTTTGAAGCCCTGAAAATTTAGAAAAAGCCTGAGGAGGAACTTTTGGGCCAGACGTTCTCAGAAAAAATTCTCAGCCAGAAGGCTGGGAGAGAAGTTAGAGCGGGTGATGTGGTCACCATATCTCCTGATTATGTTCTGACGCATGACAATTCTGCTGCCATAATCAAAGAATTCCAAAAACTCGGCATCCAAAAAGTCCGATGTCCTCAAAAAATTGTGATCGTCCTCGACCACGTGGTTCCCGCGTCCACAGAGAAATACGCTCAGAATCACAAGAGTATCAGGGAGTTCGTCTCCGCCCAGGGGATTTCCCATTTCTATGATGTCCACAATGGCATTTGCCATCAGGTCTTTTCAGAGGAAGGGTTTGCGATGCCAGGGACATTGGTGCTGGGAGCTGATTCGCACACGACGAGTTATGGCGCATTTGGTGTCTTTTCAGCTGGGATCGGCCGTTCGGAAGCGGCCTCCGTATGGGCGACCGAAAAGATCTGGCTTCGAGTTCCGGAAACCTTGAAGATCGTCCTCGACGGACAACTTCCTAAGGATGTGTATGCCAAAGATATCATATTAAAGATCATAGGGGATGAGGGCGCAGATAGAGCCAACTATAGAGCTGTAGAATTTTCGGGTGACGGCGCCGAAGGCATGAGTTTGGCTTCCCGACTGGTTCTCGCTAACATGGCTGCAGAGATGGGTGCAAAAAATGGGTATTTTCCCCCGGATGAGAAGACCTTCGACTTCCTGAAAGACCGAGCAAAGGGGATCTATCAGCCTGTGTATTCTGACCCTGATGCCGACTATGAAGATATCCTGGAATACGACCTCTCAACTATTGAGCCACAAGTCGCGTGTCCTCATACAGTGGACAATGTCAAGCCTGTAACAGCGGTTGCCGGCACGGCGTTTCATCAGGCAGTCATCGGCACATGCACCAATGGGCGGTTTGAAGACTTAAAAGTTACTGCAGATATCCTCCGAGGAAAAACAGTCGCTTCTTCGGTCAGAGTGCTCGTGATACCGGCCTCCCGTACAGAGTATCTCAAAGCTCTCCATGCGGGCTTCCTGGAGGACCTGGTCCGCTCAGGTTGTATTATTCTTAATCCAGGATGCGGCCCTTGCCTTGGTGCGCATCAAGGAGTTCTTGCGCCTGGGGAAGTAGCCTTGAGCACAGCGAACCGGAATTTCCGGGGAAGGATGGGAAGTCGTGACTCTGAGATCTACCTTGCTTCTCCTGCCACTGTTGCTGCTTCTGTTATTCAGGGGAAAATCACTGACCCGAGAGGATCCCAATGAAAAAAGGACGCGCTTGGAAGTACGGAAATGACGTCAACACAGATGTGATTTTTCCGGGGAAGTACACCTATGCCGTGATGGAGCCAGAGGAGATGGTGCGCCATGCCTTGGAGGACCTCGATCCTGGTTTTGCAGACAAGGTTCAGCCAGGGGACGTGATCGTTGCTGGAAAAAACTTCGGCTGCGGAAGCTCCCGCGAACAGGCTGCTACATGCTTAAAGTGTGCGGGAGTCCAGGCTGTTATCGCCAAGTCCTTTGCGCGTATATTTTACCGTAATGCGATCAATCAGGGATTGCCCGTTATCCAGTCGGTCGAGGCTGCCGAAGCCATACAGCAGGGCGAAGAGGTGGCCATAGATTTCCAAAAGGGAGAAATTATCGCCGAGGATAAAAAAGTCTTTTCTTTTCCCTCTTTCCCGGACTTTGTTTTGGGAATACTCGAGGCGGGAGGTCTGATTCCATACACAAAGAAGAAATTATCGAAAAAAAGGAGTTTTTGATGGCAAAGTACAAAATTGCGGTGTTGCCCGGCGACGGAGTGGGCAAAGAGGTTGTAGAAGCTGCGATGATCGTCCTGGAGCAGTTTGACCTGGATGCAGAGTATGTTTATGGGGATATCGGCTGGGAATTCTGGTGTAAGGAAGGGAATCCTCTTCCTGACCGCACGGTCCAGATGCTCAAGAAAACGGATGCCTGCCTTTTCGGCGCCATCACTTCCAAGCCCAAAGTGGACGCGCTCAAAGAGATCTCCCCGGAGCTGAGAGACTCCGGGTACTCCTACTTCAGTCCTATTGTCCGTTTGCGCCAGGAGTTTGACCTTTACACCAATCTGAGGCCCTGCAAAGCCTATGCTGGGAATCCCCTCAACTACAGGGATGATATCGATCTGGTGATTTTCAGGGAAAATACTGAAGGCATGTATGCCGGAGTAGAGTTTCATCCGCTCCCAGAAAGCATCAAAAAAGAACTGCTCATTCACCCCAAGATGAAAAAATTTGAGGATGTTCCCTCTGAGGAGATCGCTCTATCGACAAGGATCATGACAAAAAAAGCATGTACGCGAATCCTGCGGAGAGCCTTTGACTACGCCCGAAAATTCAAACGGAGGTCTGTGACTATCGTAGAGAAGCCAAATGTTTTGCGGGAGACAGGGGGGCTCATCTTGGATATCGCAAGAAATATGGCAAAGGAGTATCCAGATGTTGAGTTCTGGGAAGCCAATGTGGATGCGATGGCTATGTGGCTCGTTAAAAATCCACAGGACTATGATGTGCTCGTCGCTGAAAACCTGTTCGGGGATATTATTTCTGACCTTGCCGCGCAGCTTGTGGGCGGATTAGGATTTGCCCGTTCTGGGAATATCGGGGATGAGTATGCTGTTTTTGAGCCTACACACGGGTCAGCGCCGAAATACGACGGCATGTACAAGGTCAATCCGATAGCCATGCTTCTGGCCACAAAAATGATGCTCGAGTGGCTGGGAGAGGAGGATATGGCGGAAACACTGGAGACGGCCATTGCCAAAGTGATCGAAGAGGGAAAAATCAGAACCTATGACCTGGGCGGTGATGCCAAAACACTCGATGTGGCCCGTGCTGTTGTGGGCAAACTCTGAGCTGATGGTATGAAATTGCGGAGGATGGGCAACTCATCTCAAGAAGAGGTCTAGTATGGGGAAGACAATCATAGAGAAAATTATACAGGATCATACACAGGATGAGGTCAAACCTGGAAAAATTGTCTGGATGGACCTTGATATCCGGTCGGCCCGGGATTTTGGGGGGCCGAATGTGGCGAAGCACTATGAGAGAGAATATAGAGATGAACCTGTGGCGGACCCTACAAAAACTTATTTCACTTTTGACCTATGTGTTCCCGCGTGTACTCTGAAGTACGCCGACAATCAGCAAATCTGCAGAGGTTTTGCCAAAAAGCACAGGATCGCGGTTTTTGATGTGGACAAGGGAATAGGTTCGCATGTTCTCATGGAAGAGGGGCTTGCATGTGCGGGTAAAACAGTTGTGGGTACGGATAGCCATCTCAACATCCTTGGAGCCGTGGGGTGTTTCGGTCAAGGAATGGGAGATGTGGATATCACTTTCGCCTTCAAAACCGGGAAAACTTGGTTCGAAGTGCCGGAGTCCCTCAGAGTGACGATCAAGGGGGGATTCGATTGGCCCACATCGGCCAAAGATCTCACCCTGTTTATCCTGAAAAACTTGGGGACCGAAAAAGCCGCCCTGAAGGCGGTGGAGTTTTTGGGAGATTCCACAACTAACCTCACTCTCTCTAACCGCATCACTCTATGCAGCATGGTGACAGAAATGGCGGGAATCATCGGTTTTGTTCCCCAGTTTGATGAGCCCTTTGTGCAGGAGATCCTGGATTTTTCTGGAGAGAAGATGATGTCGATCCAGGGAGATCCGGATGCTGAGTACTCTGATGAAGTTGAAATAGATGTCAGTGGCTTGCCACCTCAGATAGCCGCTCCTTCTTCACCCACAAATGTTTTTGATGTTTCAGAACTCTGCGGAACGGAGATCCATTCGGGTTTTATCGGCTCTTGTACGAATGGGAGGTTGGAAGATCTCCAAGAGGCCGTGCGTGTATTAAAAGGGAAAAAAGTTAAAGAAGGGATCATGCTGAAAATCGTTCCTGCCACCCAGAAAGTCTATGCAGAGCTTTTACAAGAAGGAGTGCTTGAGGATCTTTTTCGGAGTGGCGCGATCATCAGTAATCCCGGTTGCGGGGGTTGTGCTGAGGGTCACATCGGGCTGACCGGTCGGGGAGAGGTCCAGGTCAGCACAGGTAACAGGAATTTTGCAGGAAAACAGGGAAAGGGGTTGACCTACTTGGCCAGCCCTGCCGTTGTAGCCGCTTCGTGTGTTCGCGGTGAGATCTGCAGTCCGGAGGATTTATAAAATGGAGCGGACATATTTCACGGGAAAAATATGGGTTCTTTCAGATCTGGAAGGCCAGCTGATTGAAAATATCGATACGGACCAGATCTATCACAATGCCTTTCTCCACATCACGGAACTGGCCAAAATGGGGGAGTATGCTCTGGGGAACCTGGAGGGGTGGAAGGATTTTCCGAAAAAGGCCCAGCCAGGGGATATGATCATCACGGGTCGGAATTTTGGCGCCGGATCTTCCAGGCAGCAAGCTGTCGACTGCTTTCTTGCACTCCAGGTCAGCTTGATCATTGCCCCTTCCTTTGGGGCCATCTATTTCAGGAATGCGGTAAATTCTGGGTTTCCTGTGCTGAAGAGTCACGATGTCGAACGATTGGTTTTAGAGGGAAAATTGGAAACCGGAGACCAGATCAACGTGAATGTCCTATCGGGGGAATGCACGAACGTAACAAAGGATTTTTCATTTGGCGTCTTGCCCATGAGCGAGGTCCAGCATGCCATCTTTCAAGTAGGCGGGCTGTTCCGCTATGGGAATGAATTGAGATAAATGGCATAGAAAACGGAACTTACGGTGATTGAAGCCTTAGGTTAAAAGTCATAAAAAAATGCTGATCTTGGCTGTAGATACGACCACACCCCATGGCTCTGTAGCACTCTTGGAGAATTTAAAATTGTTGGCGGAAGTGAACTGCGTGTCCTCACTGACCCATTCTGAGAGACTGTTACCCGCTGTAGATTTGATTCTGCTCGAGCGAGGCCTAACGATCCAAGAAGTGGATGCCTTTGCCGTAGCCGCCGGCCCGGGGTCATTCACAGGCATACGGATCGGATTGAGCACGATCAAGTCTTTTGCCCTTGCATCCGGAAAGCCCATTACTCCTGTTTCCACTCTAAAGGCTCTTGCCCTGAAGTTAAAATTCCCGCAAAATCGTCTGTTGTGTCCACTTTTAGATGCGAGAAAAGGGGAGGTTTATGCCGCCCTTTTTGAGGTGAGAAAAGGACAATTGACCGAAGTTGTCCCTCAGGGTGTCTATTCCCCTGATCAGTTTTTTACACGTCTTCCATCGCACAGGATCGTCTCTTTTATCGGCAATGGAGTTGTTGTCTGGAAAGATAAAATTTTTGAATACTTCAAGGACAAAGCAAGATTTTCCTCCCGATCACTTTTTATTGCGCATGAAGTAGGGGTTTTGGGTTACGGTATGCTGAGAAAGGGAAAAGAGTTGGATCTTCGGGAGGTTAAACCAATTTACTTTCGAAGGTCTCAAGCGGAGGAAAATCATTAGAAGCGGCAGACACCCCCAGAATTCCTTTTTTTTGAAAAGAATGGAGGAGGACGACATTCCCAGTGTTCTGGAAATTGAAAACGTTTCCTTCCAAAATCCTTGGCAAGCCTCCACATTTTCGGGCGAGATCGTGAACAGAGGCATTTCCTATCCTTATGTGATCATGCACAGGATCTTTGAGAGGATTATCGGGTACATCATCTACTGGAAGATACAGGAAGAGGTCCAGATCAGTAACTTTGCCATTCATCCGGATTTTCGGGGAAAGGGGATCGGAGAGGCTGTCATGCGCAGGGTCATCAAAGCGATCCAGAGAGATGGGGGAGTGTATGTTTTTCTGGAAGTCCGGCCCTCCAATCTGGCCGCAAGGTCCCTCTATAAAAAACTAGAATTTGAAATCTTGGGGGCCAGGAAAGGGTATTACCACACACCTGTGGAAGACGCTCTCATCATGGGCAGGCCCCTTTAAATTCAATCAGATATCACAAAGGAAGGGGTTAATACTCGACCTTTATCAAGGTGAGGCCCTTGGCGGGGGCGGTGGGGCAGAGGTGAGAACGTTTGCTCAGCTTGAAGAAGTCCTCGATCTGTCCTGGATCCAGCTTGCTCCTCCCCACTTCGATGAGTGTTCCAACAATAGACCGCACCATATACCTTAAAAAACCGTTCGCTTCCACTGTATAGATGATTTCTTTCCCTTTTTTTTGGATTTCTGATTGTGTGACGCACCGTATGGGGTAGAGGAGCCTGTTTGAGGAGAAAGGAGTGAAGTCAGCTTCGCGCACAAACTGTTTGGCTGCTTCTTTCATTTTTGCGGCATCGAGGGGGGATGTCCATTGGAGAACATACCTGAGAATGAAAGGGCTGATGTCGGGGGAATTGAAAATTCTGTATCTGTAGATTTTTGATCGAGCTGATTTCCTGGCGTGGAAATCTGATGAGGTTTTTTTTAGGGAGCGGATTCTTATGTCATTGGGGAGGATGCCGTTAAATGCCCGCAGAAACTCTTCGTTTTCCAGACGGGAATTAACCTTGAAATGAGCAACTTGGCCTTCAGCATGAACTCCTGCATCAGTTCTCCCAGACCCGATCACCGGGATTTTTCCGGCAACGATCTTTTCTAGCGCATTTTCGAGGAGGCCCTGGATCGTTTTTTTATCTGGCTGGCGCTGCCATCCCTGGTATTCAGTCCCATCATAACTTACTACGATTTTGTAGTTCTGCACTATCCTACCTGAATTATTCATAAAAACTGCCGATACTTTTCACTAATAAACCTTCTCATTTTTATTATCGACATTTTTTACCCTTCGGGCGAACCGATCTCACAGCATCGGCTTCGTCGCAGCTCGGGTTAGGTTGGGTCGGCTCGCGGTAGTTTACTACAGCTTCATGAGCCACTTCCTTGCTGCTACTGCAACCTCGGTCCGTGAATAATCCATCTTCTACCTGAATTATTCATAAAAAATATCAATGATAATATACATTATTCGTTGAATTATATCATTCCATTTGCTGCCCGTATTCTTCGAATATAAAAAATTATTCAAAGACACTTGACAAATATTAACAGTGAGCATATATTGTATATATGCAATATAGACAGTATGAACAGCTTGTATTGGTGTTTGCTTTGTTGTTTATTCTATGAGGAAAAAATGTTCTTGAATCTGACAGATCTCTCGGCTGAGCCGTTACAATCCCAGATCGTCCGTCAAGTCCGAGCTAAGATTTTGGCCGGGGAATTGAAAGCAGACGGCGATCTGCCATCGATCCGGCGACTGGCGAGAGAGCAGCACATCAGTGTGATCACAGTCCAACGGGCCTATGAAGGCCTGGAACGGGAGGGGCTTATCCATTCCAGGAGAGGGAAGGGCTTTTTTGTGTCCAAATTATCCGACCTGCAAAAGAAATCATTAGCCGTGGAGAGATTAAAGGAAAACCTCAGGTCTCCCATACGGGCAGCTCTCTCCGAGGGCTTGGATAAAGATGAGATTTATAAAATTATTGAGGCATTATTGAGAGAAAACTAGCAAACTTGAATTTAAGGGAGATCGATTATGGAAAAAGCGTTTCAATATAAAAATGTTATTAAAACCTTCCCCGAGTTTAAACTCGGTCCTTTAAATCTAGATTTAGAACCCGGAACCATGCTTGGATTTGTGGGTCCTAACGGATCCGGCAAAACAACAACTATGCAGTGCTTGGTTGGCCTTTTGAGGGCCGATTCTGGTGAGATGGAGGTTTTTGGAAATCCTAGCAATCTCAACAAACCCGCGTGGAAACTGGACATCGGCTATGTGGGAGATATCCAGGTGTTCTACGAGCGCTGGACAGGTCAGAAAAATCTCGATTTTTTATCCCAGTTCTATCCCAACTGGTCAAATGAAAGGGTTCATGAACTTGCTAAACGATTTAACCTTCCTTTGCACAAGCGAGCTAAGGATTTATCAACGGGAAATAGAGTGAAGCTTTCACTCGTAGCTGCCCTTGCTCACTCCCCCAGATTGTTGCTGCTGGATGAGCCCACTTCCGGTATTGATCCTGTCGTGCGGATTGAGGTGTTAGATGTGCTCTTTGAGATTCTGGAATCCGGGGAGAGGGCCATCTTCTATGCAACACATATCCTCCCTGAGATCAGTCGTCTGGCTGATGAGTTGGCCTTTATCGATAACGGGAATATCTGGCTGCGAACACCGAAAGAAGATCTTACTGAAAAGTGGCGCAAGATCACTTTTTTACTGGCGAGGAACGACATTGAACCCAAATCCACTGTCAGCCATCAGAGGGAGGGCCATCAGCATCAGATCATAAGCACAGATTGCGAGTTTACACTTGAACACCTTCGTGAGTTGGGTGCGGAAAACATCCAGGAAAACCATATGACCATCGAAGAGATCGCTGTTCAGATCCTCAAAGGAGGCACTAATGTGGCCACTACTTAAAGCTGAGATCTTTTATAACAAAGCCATTTTTATAACTCTCTATAGCATCATTGTTCCGGCTGCTGCCTTGAACGCGATCTTGGGGGGATTGGAGGAGCATGTCAGTCGACTTATGCTTGTTTCTGTGGGATTGCTGGGTATTGTCATCGGCACTGAAGAGATAAAGACAAAAAGGATCCGTTTGTCGGTTCAGCTGCCGATTTCCATTCGACAGAATGGAATCATGCGCTTTCCCGTGTTCTTCATGTACTGGATGAGCTTGATGGTTGTGCTCTGGATCAGTTCTCTGATCAGCCGACAGGGGAGTCTGAGCCTCGATTATCTCTGGTTTATACTGGTTAAAACCGCATTGATCCTGGTTGTAGTCTCATGCATGGGCATCGGCCAAGATGTGCCCTTCTGTTTTATCCAGAGAGCTCCAGGCGATATTTTGAGAGTATTGGCCAAATTGTGTGCGGTTGGCGCATCTTTTTTGTATTTTTTCTCGACGCCATTCGAGGATTGGCCGCCTCCTGTGACTGACGCACTGGCCAATATCTTTATCACCCCTGCAGGAGCTTTAGGATTGCTTTTTTTAGGTTTTGGGCTAGCCGTATTTAGCGTTATTGTGTTTGAACGCCGAAGATCTTACTTTGAATAGGGGCGTTTGCCGTTAGCGGATGAGCGGGAAGAAATCCTCTAAGGCTTTGTCCACAGCTTGTTCGGCTGTTTCCACTGAAATCACACCTTCGATATTCCAGGTTCCGATGCCGAAGATCTTTTTTTCGTGGACACACCCGTAGGCGATCTCACTGAGAGTTCCGTATTCGCCGTCGATGGCGATGAGGACATCGGAGTTCATAACCACAAGAGAGTTCCGGGAGTATCCCATCCCTGTGGCAATGGGGATATCGATATAGCGGTTGGCATCTTTAGGGGAATTACCAGGGAGTATTCCCACACTCACGCCCCCGGCTTTTTTGACTCCGCGGGCTGCTGCTTCCATGACTCCGCCGAGGCCCCCACACACGAGGATGGCGCCCTTTTCCGCGATGAGTTGCCCGACTTCGAAAGCGATCTTCCGGAATTTATCTTCGGGCTTTGCTCCTCCTATGACTCCGATCCTGATTTTTTTTCTCAATTCCATCGGTCCACGTTCCTCTTTACGAATTTCGGATAATATATCAAAAAACGAAAAAATTATAAATAAGCTACAAGTCTTTGTAGGTATCCCTAAATCCGTGATGGCACAGTCACTAGTCAGCGTTATTAAGTGATCAGATTGTGTGATGGAAAAAACCGTGAGAAGGGCTGGACGGGCATGGTACATCTCCCGTGGGGAGATGTGAGGGAAGCCTCCACGTCCGAGTATATAAAAATAGGTCTCGCTCTTTATTATGTAGGGTCAGTTCCCCGAACGGACCATTTGGGAAACGGTCCCTACATTTGAAATGGGGAGAATCCCTCTGTTGTCCCGCTGCTGGATTTCGAAATCACCAATTGGGGCATTCGATACGGCATTCATCATGGATTTGGAAAGGCTTCTCTGTTGAATCAAATGGATAATTCGATTACAATTCCGCGTGGAGTTTCAGATCTGCACATGAGAAAAAAAACCTCTCTTTTTCCTGCTCTTAATGTTAGCCCTGTCCGTGTCCTCAACCTTATCCTTATGTTTATTCTTATCCTTGCAATTGTGGATTGCAAACAGGAGCGAGCTTCCGAATTTGAGGTCTACAGGCTGATCGACCATCTCAATTCGGGGAATGTCCTTCTGTCTCCGTACAAAAACTTTTCTGGTTCGGATCAAGAATTCAGAGCGGGATTCCCTGCCAAGTCGTTTCCCCTCCAGGACCTGGGTGTCGACAAAAATCCCTTCACCCTCAAACGGAAGCTCAAACTGGGTGGCAGAGATATGAACGTGATCATCTCTCCGCCCGAGAGTCAGTATGGATTTGACATCGATCTAGGCGAAGGCTCCATCCTGGATTTCGGCATCGGCATTGTCAGAGAATACGATTCTGAGGAGATGACCAAGGGCTCTAGCGAGGAAAAGGGTGTCAATTTTACGGTTGTTCTGGAGGCAGAGGGAAGAAAACGAACTGTCTTCCAACACTATCTCCCGCCTCCACCCATTGAGGACAGGGAAACAGTCTCATTTTTGAGACACCGCTTGGATCTGCCCCGGGCCGAAAACATCCGGTTATCCCTCATCACAGAGGGCAACGCCGAGAACATGGCCTTCTGGTACAATCCCGTGCTCTTCCAAAAAGGGAAGAACAGTGTCAATGTCATCCTTATCTCTGTGGATACCTTAAGGGCTGATCATTTGGGATGTTATGGCTACGAGAGGGAGACCAGCCCGAATATCGATTCTTTGGCCAATGATAGTGTGTTGTTTTCGAATGTTTATGCCTCCTCTCCATGGACCCTCCCTTCCCATGTTTCGATGTTGACATCCCTTCATGGCGTCCATCATCAGGTTTATCATGATGATGAGAGGATGGATCCCGCTATCCTCACGCTTGCCGATCTCTTGAGACAGGATCATTTCTTCTGTACCGCTTTTACGGGCGGTGGATTCGTGAGTTCGGTGTATGGTTTCTCGAAGGGATTCGACATGTATCAGGAGGGCGGTGGAGGAGTCCATCGTCAGGACGCCGCCGAGTATTTGAACAGGCTTGTTGCCGAATGGCTGGACACACACAGCAGGGATAAGAACTTTTTTCTTTTCGTCCATACTTACCAGCCCCATGATCCCTATGCCTGTCCTGAACCCTACAAAGACATGTTCTTGTCCGAGGACGCAAAATGGAGTCACATCAATTTGATGGGACATCTGGGCGGAAGATCCAATCTGTTCAAGCCGCTGCCCGAGGGAGAGCGCCAAAATATCGTGGACCTCTACGATGGAGAAGTGCGCTACACGGATGAGGCGCTCATCGGGCCACTCATTCGAAAACTCAAACAACTGGATCTCTATGACAGGACCCTGATCGTGTTTACCAGTGATCACGGTGAGGAATTCTACGATCACCAAAGCTGGGGACACGGTCACCAGCTCTATGATGAATCTCTGAAGGTCCCGCTTTTAGTAAAATTTCCGGGATCCAGATCCCGTGGCACCCAGATATCCAACATCGTGTCCCTTGTAGATGTGATGCCCACGATCCTGGAAGAACTCAGGATCGATATATCAGAACTGCCGCACGATGGGAAGAGCCTTTTTCCAGCCATGGAGGGGAAGGACAAAGAAGATAGATCCTTTTGGGCCGATATCGGTGACAATGTCCTCAACTCTCACGTGCCGCAAAAGATCTCCACGAACAGCGGGACAGAAAAATTCATCCTCAACAAGAAATATACAGAGGAGGATCTGTCCTTCTTCCGCTACCCACCGCCCGAAACAGGACCTGTAGAGCTCTATGAATTGGCGGATGACCCCCAGGAAAAGCGCAACATCGCAGATAGAAGAGCCACACTCGTCAATCAGTTGATCCGCACGATCGACGATTTGTACAGCCAAGCCAGGAAGAGAAATTCTCTGAAGCCAGAGATCGATGAAGACTTGAAAGAGCAACTTAGGGCTCTGGGCTATATCAAATGATGGAAGGATTGAATGGGAGGGTCTCGCTCCTACCGTTCCTGTCATTACATCTCTTGATTTCGTGCCTCAGAAATAGAGAGGCTTACAATAACCAGATTAGGGTATCATAATTACTCCGGGATTTGATAAAATAAAGTGAATTTTCACTCTGATTGAGAAAGGGAAAGACCAATGTCTGATTTTTTAGAGATCAAAAGCATGAAGGAAAAAGACCAAAAAAAGATTATGGCGGAGATCGCCAAGAGGATCGAAGAAAAGAAAAAGAATGGAGTTTTCACAGAGAAGGAAATTCGAGAGATCGAAAAGATGGAACTCAATCCTCTGCCCGATATTCTGGATGTCCAGAGCGTTTACGAAAGCTTTCTGTATGGGAAAGACCACCCAAAAAAATAAATAAACCACTGAATAATCCAGGTTAAGTGTCAGAGAAGGAGAGTATCATGACTGACGAAAAAAAACAGGAAAAAACATCTGAGGGTGAACAGAATATAAAGATCGATTATGAAAACATCGATGTGGCGGATATCATGGATCAGATCAAGACAAAGATAGCTGCCCAGCCGAAAAAAGAACCGGAACTCCCTCTTGTTGAATCAAACTATATCCCCTATGCCGCAGCCCCTCCAGGGTTGCCCCCAGAGGCTCCGAGTGCGAAGTCGAAGATCAAAGCCCTTTTGCTCAAGATCATGAAGCCCTTCTCACCTTTGATCAGGCTTTTGGTTCTTCCCGTTTCCCATGAGCTTGCCGAGACGGTCAAAACGCTCGACTTAACGAATAAAAAATTGGACTATCTGAGTGAAAAATTGCACCACGATCTTTTCCAGCTGAACGAATCCCTGAACAGCAGGATCGAGGTCGTAGACAAGTCTATGAACAAACGGCTCGATCTTGCGTTTGATGATATCGGAAGAATCAAGGAATACACCAAACTCTTGCACAGCCTGTCGCACAATGTTGTTGTGGAGATGACCAAGCTGAAGATCGAGGAGGAGAATCTCAAGATCAAAGCAAGGATCCTGGAAAAGGATTTTGAATTCTTGGGGAGAAGGGAAAAAGCTCTGGAGGATCAAGTTCTCAAATGAAAGTCGCTTTTGTCGTCCAGAGATACGGTCTAGAGATAAGCGGAGGTGCTGAACTCCACTGCCGCTGGGTGACCGAACACATGCAAAAATACTGGGATGTCCAGGTTTTGACAACTCGAGCCTTTGATTACATCACCTGGAAGGATCACTATCCCAAGGGCGATGACCTTGTCAACAATGTTCCGGTCAAGAGGTTCTCGGTGACGAAGCCCAGGAATCCAGAGAGGTTCGGCCGCCTTCAAAACTATATTCTCACAAATGAACATCGCAAAGAGGATGAGATGAAATGGCTGGATGAAGAGGGTCCTTTATCGCCATCACTCATTCGCTATATCGATGAGCATAAAAACGATTTTGATTATTTTGTCTTCTTTAGTTATCGTTACTACCACTCCTATTGGGGGATCAACACCGTTCCGGAAAAGAGCATCCTGGTTCCCACAGCCGAGAACGACCCAGTCGTTCACCTCAGGATCTTTAAAGACCTGTTTAGAAAGCCTCAAGCGTTTATTTACAACTCCGTGGAGGAACGGAAGATGATAAACCGGGTGTCCATGAACGACCACGTCTTGGGAGAAGTCGTGGGTGTGGGCACGGTGGTTCCTTCCGAGGTCTTTGTGGACGATTTCCGTCAAAAATATGACATCAAAAGTGATTATCTCATCTATATCGGGAGGATCGACAAGAACAAGGGATGTGCTGAGCTCTTTGAGTTTTTCCTCCGCTTCAAAAAGGAAACGGGCTCGGACATCAAACTTGTCCTAGTGGGGAGCACTCTCCTGAAGATCCCTTCTCATCCCGATATCCGGTACCTGGGTTTTTTATCTGAAGAGGAAAAGTTCTCAGCCTTAGCAGGCTCTCTCGCTATGATTATGCCTTCCTTTTACGAGAGCCTGTCCATGGTCACACTCGAGGCTTGGGCGAAAAGAAAGCCCGTTTTGGCGAATGCGCGCTGTGAGGTTCTCAAGGGCCAGTGTTTGCGGAGCAACGCCGGTCTTTTTTATGAAGATCAGGACGAATTCTCAGAGGCCTTAAACCTTCTTCTCTCCTCTCCACAACTTACAGATGCTATGGGTAAGAACGGAGAATTATATTTCAACCAGAATTACACGTGGGAAGTGATCGAAAATAAGTATTTATCGGTCGTTGACCAGCTGGAAAAGAGAAAAGAATGAACATCCATCAATTTGCCACATCCTTGAGCTACGGAGATGCCATCTCCGATGAGATGTTGGAGATCCAGAGTGCCCTGCGCGATAAAGGGCACACTTCTGAGATCTTCATCCGTTTTTACGAGCCGAGGATGGCTAAATACATCCATGATTTTAGAGAGTACAAAACATTCAGCGCACCAGACAATGTCGTCATATTTCATTTTTCTATCGGTTCGCCGGTATCTAAAATGTTTTTCCGGATTCCTGACAAAAAAATCATGATCTACCACAACATCACACCTTATAACTATTTCTTGGATTATCACCGCATATTGACACGGGAGTGTTACAAAGGACGCCTTGAGATCAAACTTTTTGTGGATAAAGTGGATCTGGCTCTGGGAGATTCTGAGTATAATCGTAGAGAACTCGAGCAACGGGGTTATCGGAACACCGGGGTTCTCCCACTGCTTCTCAATCTCGACAAGTTCGAAACACCGGGAGATCCTGTCGTCCATCGCATATATGATAACGGCAAGTGGACAGTCCTTTTTATCGGGCGGGTTATCCCGAACAAGAAGTTTGAGGACGTCATCAAGGTCTTTGCCTTCTATAAGAAGTTTTTCAATCCCAATTCTCAGCTCATCCTTGCAGGGGATTACAGGGGAATGGAACGGTACTATTTCGCCCTCCAGGGTTTGATCGACACGCTGGAGTTGCAGGATGTCCATCTCACAGGCCATGTGGATTTTGTGGAACTTGTGTCTTACTTCAAGCTGGCTGATGTCTATCTCAGCATGAGCGAGCATGAGGGATTTGGCGTTCC
>WTAW01000113.1 GCA_013139435.1 Candidatus Aminicenantota bacterium
TCTCCTGTATAACTTTTTGCCTCTCCATACGTTTATAGTAGTAAATTAAACAATGGTTGCAAGCACTTCCAATACCGTGATGAATGACATCCGAGTGTCCCAATTGGTGATTGCGAAAACACTCTCAGTTTCCCCAGCGAGGAAACTTCGCTCGGTTCCGGGCTTCCCTCACATCTCCCCATGGGAGATGTGCCATGCCCGTCCAGCCCTTCTCACGGTTTTCTCCACCACACAATTGGGACACTTAATTCCGCAATAAGAATTCATGCTATCACGCATTTGGGGATTCTCTCTTCCAAATTTTTGTTATGGAATTTTCGATATGTTTGTTATTATAATAATCTTTTAGCCTGGATTATTCGCGAGTTGAGGTGGATTTAGTGGTTAGGTTGGGTCGGCGCAAGGCGTCGGCCCATGAAGACGTGGTAAAAGATTCTGCCAATAAGATATTGAGTGGCTTAGAGTATAAATTTGGCAGCAGGTCTTATGAATAGTTCAGGTTGGGTGAATAGGATGGAGACAGAGGAAAAGGTTTCGAGAGAACGTGCGAAAAAAGACCGGAGGCTTCACGCATCAGCCCTGAGAAAGATCAAGGGCGCCAAAGAAAAACACAAGAGATTAAAGATCATCAGGGCGCTCTTTTCGATCCAAGACCCTTGGTCCAGCGATGTTCTGCTTGAAGCTCTCTCAGATCCCAATGAAGAGATCCGCAACCTGATCATCCAAGAATTAGGGAGAAGAGAGAACTTAGATGTGGAATGGGTCTGCCAAAGACTGGACCATCCCCTTTGGTACGTCAAAAGCTCAGCCTTGAAAATCTTGGGATTCCAAAAAAACAAAAAGGCTCTTTTTCACATCGAAACCATGATCACAGACCCAAACGTCGAGGTCCGCAGGGGCATCGCCGCATGTTTGGGAGATATCGGGGGGAAAAGCGCGCTCTCCATGCTCATGAGACTGGAAAAGGACAAGAATCGCTTCGTCCAAACGTCCGCGGAAGCTGCCATTCGGAAGATCTCCAGGCTTCGTTTCACCTAACCTGACTTGTTCATAAAAAAGGATTAAGAAGTGTGCGCTTTACGATCTGGGCTTTGCGGAGGCTTTGTGGGATTCAAGAACAAATGTGACAGGGCCATCGTTTACGATACAAACATCCATCATGGCGGCAAAAATTCCCGTTTCGACACGCATTCCATGCTCACGCAAGTGTGCCACAAAAGCACCAAAAAGCTCTTCAGCACGTTTTGGGTGCTCGGCCTTGTCAAAGCTGGGACGCCGTCCTTTCTTCACGGACCCCGCAAGAGTAAACTGAGATATTGCCAATATCCCCCCGGATATTTCTCCTACAGAAAGATTCATTTTTCCGTTTTCATCAGGGAAGATCCTCAATTCGACAATTTTTTTTGCTAAAAACCGAACATCCTCCTCCTGGTCACCCTTTTCGACACCCACAAGAAGGCAGAAACCACGGTTTATGCGTCCGACAACATCTCCCCCCACAACAACAGATGCTTCCTTGACTCTTTGCAAAACAACTTTCACTCTAGTCGGATTCCTTTATGATCTTCTCTTTGGAAAACACACTCTGGAGGATTCGCAGATCCTCATGATTGAAAAATAAATTGAGCAAAACATAGAAAAGAATCCCGATCGCTATCGCCGCGAGCAAGATGCCGAGCTGTTCGATAAAAGGAAAACTTTCGAATTTAAAGAGATCGACAAACATCCGGACAGCACCTGCCATAATGGCAGCAAAGAAAAGAGCTTTGCCGGCAGATACCACGATCTCTTTCTTCTTTATGAGACCGATCTTCCTTTGGAGGAGAAAAAAAAGTAGCGCGAAATTTAAAATCGACGACAGCGACAGTGCCAGTGCAATACCACCCACACGTAGTGGTTTCATAAGAATAAAGGAAAGACCGATATAGCTTATCATCACAAAGAAGGCCACGATAACTGGTGTTTTGGTGTCCTTAAGGGAATAAAACGCAGGAGCAAGGATCTTCGCACCTGAAATGAAGGGTAATCCAAAGGAAAAAAAGAGCAAGCAGGATGCACTCATGGCCGTGGAAAGATCATCAAAGACACCTCTCTGGTAAAGGACCTGGATGATAGGGCGGTTCAGAACGAGAAGACCAGCTGCAGCAGGGAAGGTCACCAGGGAGATCAATTTCAGAGAAAAGTTGAGTGTTCTCTTCATCCCATCGATATCCTCATGGGCGGCAAGTTCGGAAAAAGCGGGAAGGAGGGCAATGGCGAGTGCTATAGAAAAAAGGCCAAGCGTCAGTTCCTGCACCCGCGACGCATAATATAGAGAGGAGACACTCCCCTCTTCCAGGACTGAGGCGATCATACGGCTGATCGCAAAATTTATCTGTGATATCCCAACGCCAAAGATTCCAGGGATCATGAGTTTTCCAACTTTGCGGATGGCAGGATGACGAAAATCCAGAGTTGGCTTGAAGCGCATCCCCTGTTTCCAAAGAAAGGGGATCTGAAACCCGAGTTGGAGAACACCTCCGACGACAACACCCACAGCAAAGACATACGCCGGCTCTTCCGCTTTATCGGCAAAAAACAAAGTCATCGTGATGATAGCAAGGTTGAAAAGGACAGGAGTGAACGCGGGAACAAAAAATTTTCTATAAGAATTCAGGATGGCCATCGCCAGAGCGGCGAGACTGATCAAAAATATGTACGGGAACATAATGCGTGTAAGGACGATGGTCAACTCCCACTTCCCCTGAAACTCCTTGAAACCGATCGCAATGATCTTGACCAGAAAAGGGGAAAGCAGGATCCCGGCTACCATCAAAAAGGCCATGATCAACGTCAAGTTAAAGAAAAAAGAATTGGCGAATCGCCAGAGTTCCTCTCTCTTGTCTTTCTCTTTGATCTGAGTAAAGACTGGGATAAACGCCGCTGTCATCGCTCCCTCTCCTGTAAGCCGCCTCAAGAGGTTGGGAATGACATAGGCAATAGTGAAGGCGTCCGCACTCCTGCCTGTCCCCAGGTAAAAGGCCTGAAGCATATCGCGGATATAGCCCAGTATTCGGCTGAGTAGAGTAGGGGCAGACACAGCTAAAGTGGATCTCAGCAAGGTTTTGTTTTGAGTGTCTTGCCTCATCATCCCCCAAAGAATAACAAATCTGCCGCGTAAAATCCAAATCTCAATAACGTAATGTGATTCTTGCCATCATGGTTTTGGGGATGCCTACCCCTAATCAGCAGGAGTTGACAGAAAAGGGAAGATATCTTATTATACGTGTTCCATACAGGAGAAAGACATGGCACAGCACAAATCAGCGAAGCGCCAATGGAGACACAGCCTCCGAAGGAATGCGATAAACAGGCGCAATAAATCTATCCTTCGCACGCAGATAAAAAACTTGAGAGAGGCGATCAAAAATAAAGACAAGGAATCTGCCCAAAAGCTTCTTCCTGAGACTTTTTCTGCCATCGATAAATCCGTAAAGAAAAGAACTATCCACGAGAACACGGGAAATCGATACAAATCACGGTTGAGTCGTCAGGTGGAGATGATCAGCCCCTCAACGTCTAAGTAAACTCTTCTTCTTGCATCAACATTTTTTATAAATAGTTCAGGCTATCTCTTGCTCAAGAGTGTTCCTTTTGGCCTCCCCCTCAAACGACAGTATTCAAGCAGAAATCCCTCCAAGAGCGTTTGAAGGGAGAGTGCCGAGGTCTTGTATGTCAGATCCACTTTTTCCAATTCGTTCAATAAAACTGTTAAGTCCTTTTGACTGACTCCCTCAATCATGTCAAAGAATTGTCGGAATTTTGTCGTATAAAAGGACCCGAATTTCTCCTTGATCTGCGGTTTGAGCTCTTTGAATATTTCCTTCTTATCCTTTTCCTTCTCCATCAACCACAGTTTTGCTATCAGAATGTTGCGAAAAAATCGGACAATCACTCCAAGGATGTATTCGGGTCGGGTCCCTTCACTGAACAGATTGTCCATCACGCGAAGACATTGTTCATAATCCGCACTCTCGAGGCTATCGGTCATCTCCCATTCTGCATACGTCTTGAACCAACCGGAGACCTCATTGACATCATCCACCTCAACAACTTCTTTATCGATCACAAAAGTATCGATTTTCTCAATCTCGCTATACAATCGACCCAGATCATTCCCAACAATCTCAACGATCCGCTTTTTCGTCTCTGGAGAGGCCCTTTTCCCCAATTCATGAAATCGTTTGTCGATCCAACTCAACAGAGCCATTCCACGAAGCGGTTTGACTTCCTCTACATGTACAATCGAGGATGGAAACGAGGCAAAAAACTTCACGATCGGCGAACTCCGTCTAACGCTCCCCATGAAAATGACGAATAGGATGGATTGCAGAGAGGGAGAGGAGAGATATTCCTTGAGGAGTGTCTTCTCCAGTGCTGTCAGATTTTCTTCCTTTTTTCCAGAGAGATCTACAACGATCAAGCGTCGCGAGGAGAAGAGGAATGGGACGGTCCTGGCTGTATCTAGAATATCGCTCCAGGAGTGTTCCTTAAGGTTTAATCTTTCAACACAAAAATCCTGATTTTCCGGGTCAATGAGTACATCCTTCAGTTTGTTGACAAATTGATTGGCCAGGAAGGTATCTTCGCCGAAGAAAAAATAGCACGGTGCGAGAGATTCTTCTGCAATGGCCCCCCCCAAAAGAAGCTTATCGGCCAATCTAAAATCCCTCGAGAATTGTGCTGACGAGGCTCCTCGCAAATCTTTCCGCAACGACATCGATCGCCAGGGATTCTACGGATTCGAAGTCCGCACCTTCGGGTACGCCGTACTCATACTGGTAGACCAAACTGGGATTGGAGTAGATAACTTTTCTGCTCACATTGTCACGCAACACGATCTTTGTCACGATGATGATGTTGTAACGATCGGCGGCGGACTCCCCGGAGAAAGCAACAGGGATGGCTCTGAAAGACTGAATCTCACCCAAGAGCACAGCATCAGCGGACTCCTCCTCGACGGCAACCTCTAGCTTCCCCCGGGCCACCAATTCATCGATCACCCGTTGAGTCAGTTTCAAGTCCAGTTCATACCGAGTCGTCATGTTCTTGAACATGGGGACACTGATAGTCTGGATATGTTCAGGCAGGGAACTTCCTGTGCCGCTGAGGTGGTACCCGCATTGGAGCACGAGAAGACAAACAGCATAAAGAGCGACTAATCTTTGTTTTCCAATCATGGGCATGATCAAACCACAATATTGACTATTTTATTTTTTACATAAATGAGCTT
>WTAW01000112.1 GCA_013139435.1 Candidatus Aminicenantota bacterium
GGACTGTCCCCTTTTCTGTGAGATGTAGGGACCGTTTCCCAAACGGTCCGTTCGGGAAACGGACCCTACACAGGATTTTTGATAATAAAGCCTCTCTGTGCTATAAAAGATAATTCATACCAATAAACCTGAACTATTCATAAAAAATGTCGATACTTTGTTCAACAAAAGCAATATCAATCATTACCATTATTCTCCCAGTAAATCACCTTGACATCTCCGTTTTCAATGTACTTTTTATTCATAATCGACATTTTTTACCCTTCAGGCGAGCCGATCTTACTACATCGACTTCGTTGTAGCCCATTCGCGGTAGTTCACTACAGCTTCATGGGCCACTTCCTCGCCGCTGCAGCAACCTCGACTCGTGAATAATTCAGGTAAAATAAGGTGTTGATATTGCTTAGGAGAGAAAAACTCGTTATGCGGCAAAAAATAATCCCGGTCCTTTTTGTTGTGCTTCTTTTGCTTACTGCGGCTGATGTGAATGCAACTGGTTATAGACTTTATGAGCTGGGCGCCAAAGCGGCCACTCTTGCTGGTGCCTTTACCGGCAGGGCGGACAACACATCAGCTATATACTACAACCCTGCGGGGATCGCCTTCCAGAACGGTCTGGGATTCAGGTTGAATGTCATTTATTATGACCTCAAACACTCCGCATATGTTCCGGATGAAGATACGACATATAATAGTGCCAACAGCCAGTTAAGAGGCTCTCTTTTTGTCGCTTACACTTTTATCGATAGGATCAGCATCGGTGTCGGCTATTTTCAACCCTATTCTATGGAGACGGACTGGTATACGAACTGGCCGGGCGTTACTCTCTCCCTAAACTCAAGATTGAATGCCGGCTATTTTCGCTCCGTGCTCGCCTTCAAAATTATTGACACGCTTTCCATAGGTGTTGGCTTGGACATCGTTAGAGGCACGACCCACTGGAATTACAATCGCACCTTCTCTTCTCCATTCTACGCGTTTGAAGAAGCTGTTCTTACCGAAATAGACACAAGTGGCACTGGCACGGGTTTTGCGGCTGGAATCCTCTTCCGACCGAGCGACAAGATCGGGATCGGGATCAGATATCAGCACAAAGTGGAGATTGCCTTGGAAGGAAGGACCAAATTTGGCTTGTCCGCGAGTTGGACTTCCCTCCCACATCCCACATATCCGAGCATTAATGTCCGTGACCTTATGGAAGATTTTTACTCATACGAGGCCGTGACATCTTCAATAACTATGCCTGCGGAATTTGTTATCGGAATAAAAGTCGCACCCACAAAAAAACTCTCGTTTCATTTAGATGTCAATTGGACCGGATGGAGTGAGTTCAAAGGGTTAGAATTCAACACCGTGATCCCCGAGGAGGAGCTGCAACAGAGATTTTATGACTTATACGGAGACTTTTATGGGATCCTCCCTGATTGGGCGACTCAAGGGTTCGAGATGAAAATGGAAGATGTTTGGAGCTTCAAGTTTGGCGCCGAGTATTATCTCAAGGACGTATTAGCCCTGAGGGCAGGCTATTCCAGGAGTCAAAGCTCACTCCCGGATGAATATTTAAACCCGATTCTCCCAGTTTTGCCCCGAAGCGTGATTTCTTTTGGAGTGGGCTATGATGGTCCGGTCCGCACGATTTACGACCAAAAATTGATGGGTGCTTTCACCTTTGATGTATTCGTCCAGTATGTGATGGGAGAGAGCCGAACATCAGCCCTACCAGGGTATGAATTCACGTATGACAGTGCGTTTTGGATCGTGGGATGTGGCGTCGGCATGAAAATCTAATTCAAATCAGCTAAACTTGTCAAAGTATATCTGATCTTCTGGGATGCCTTTTCCCAAAAACCGGTCCGTGCATGAATCCACCATGTCCGGATTTCCACAGATGTAGACATCATAATCGGCTCCTTCTGAAATGAGGTCTTCAATGAGATCGGTCACACGGCCTCTCTTGCCCTCCCATTGTGTATCCTCGGTCTCTCTGGAGAGTGTCGGGATGAACGTGAATGCAGGCAGTTGTTTCTCCATTTCTCTGAGCTCTTCCACACAGTATAAATTCTCTTGTGTCCGCGTTCCAAAAAAGAGAGTGGTTTTCCTCTGGATCTGCTCTGACCGCATATGCCGGAGGATCGACATGATCGGAGCTAACCCTGTTCCGGTCGCGATCAATAGGATATCACGATCAGAATCATGATAGTAAAAACCTCCGAACGGACCGCGCATGGTCAACTCTTCCGCTTCTTTGAGATATTCGTGAACATAGGTCGAAACCACCCCTTTTTCTACCAGGCCGATATAGAGCTCTACCGAATGCGCATCCTTGGAGGAGGAAGACATGGAAAAGGCCCTGTATTCCGGCTCCTTCGAGAGTTTATATTTGGGGATCTCGAGCTGGATGTACTGTCCTGGCTTAAAGGAGATTCCCTCTTCTGGCGATAGGATCCCAAGAGTAACACCTTTGATGGAGGGAGTCAGGTCAACGATACGGTCTACCTTGACTTTGAATTCCTTGATCAGGAAAAGTTCTGCGGGGAGTTCGATCACCAGATCGTTTCGCACTTTGACCTGACACGAAAGCCGGACATCCTCTGCCTGCTCTTCTTCTGTGAGATAAGGAGTTTCTGTGGGGAGGATGGGCCCGCCGCCCTCGAGGACTTTCACCTTGCAGTACGCACACGTTCCCTTGCCTCCACATGCCGAGGGAATATAAATTCCTTCCTCCATCAAGCTGAAAAGCAGAGGATTTCCTCCTTGCACCACCAGGTCTTTTTCCCGGTTGATCGAGATGTGGCATTCTCCATAGTTGGCAATAAAGGTGTCTGCCAGCTCGAGCAGTAGCGCAAAGAGCGCACCGATCCCGCTGATGATGAGGACACTAAAGATCAACTGCGACATTTTTTCGCTGTCACCTCACTGGACCCGGATCATTCCGCTAAAGGCCAGGAAAGCCAGTGATAAAAGGCCGGTGATGATCAAGGTGATGGCCGGACCTTCAAGCCCTTTAGGGAGTCTTGTGCTTTTTTGGAGTTTTTCCCGGATGGCGCTCACAGCCATTATGGCCAGCCACCAACCGATGCCGCTGCCGGTCCCATACGCCAGTGATTGCACCAGGTTATACTCTCTAATGATCATGAAAAGCGATGCCCCGAAAATGGCACAATTCACAGTGA
>WTAW01000158.1 GCA_013139435.1 Candidatus Aminicenantota bacterium
GGCTTCATCGAGCAAGAAGACGGTCCGGATGTGTTCGTTCATCATTCAGCGATCAACGCATCTGGTTTTAAGTCTCTCAATGAAGGCGACAAAGTGACTTTTGAGATCGAACAGGGACCTAAGGGACCTGCGGCAGCAAAAGTTACTATAGTCTAGCTCGCTATAACTAAGACGTTAAAGGGCACTGTCTCAGGTTTGAGACAGTGCCTTTTTTTTTCTTCAAACTTTTATGCTTGACATTCAGTGTCTGATTGTCATTTCTTCAAATTTATACAAACTTTGTATATAATAGAATAACACCAAATCTTTAAAGTAGGCACAATGAATACAAACACGGTCAATATTTCTTTCAAAAAAGATTTACTTAAAAAAATTGATAAACTTGCAAAAGCCGAATCTCGTTCGCGTTCAGAACTCATCAGAGAAGCCGCCCGCCTTTATATCGAAAGAAGAGAAAGGTGGGAGAAGATATTCGATTTTGGACTGAACCAGGTCAAACGCCTGGATCTCAAAGAGGAAGCTGTCGCAGAAGAAATTAAGAAATACCGGTAAAGAAATAAGGAAAAAAGTTGATCAAAATTGTCCTTGATACGAACGTTCTCATCTCAGCGATTGTATTCGGAGGAAAACCAAGAGATATACTAGAAAAAGCCATTAAAGGACAAATCCAACTTGTGCTGTCTGAGGAGCTAATCGGAGAACTAAGCGGAGTTCTCGAAGGCAGGAAATTTAAATACCCATCGGAAATTATGAAACTTATCATCACAGAACTTGAAGCTATCGCTGAAGTGGTCAAGCCAGAAAAGAAGCTAAAAGTCATCAAAAAAGACCCAGAGGACAATAGAGTGCTTGAGTGTGCCCAAAAATCAAAGGCAGATTTTATTGTTTCGGGGGATGTCCATTTGTTAGAGTTCGAAGAGTTTATGGGCACTAAGATACTGACCCCGGAAGCATTTTTAAGTCTTACCGAATAAAAATGGACAGGTATTTCGGAACGACAAATAAGCGAAGGGATTTCTAGAACTACCTGTTGAGATTCATATTCAGAGCGGTCATAAAATTCCGGACCGTCTTTTTTCCGTGACCACCCAAGTCGATAAATTCTTTCTGCAGAACACGACAGTCAACACTGACCTTGCTGTCCATCTCTGTGATCATAATCGATAACCGTGGGGGTCTGCTCTCAAAAACACGCCTTCCGCTTTCAGCGGAGATGAATCCCGTCTCTTTGTCCATACTGTCTATCGTAAAATCAATATCTTTGACTGCCCTCACGGATGCCTTCCATACTTCCTCAAAGGTGTGATTGTCCAGAAAAGTCGTATCCTGATTAATGATTTGCTGGGTGCAGGATAGGAATGTAAAAACAATTAACACTGCCCATAACTTTTTCATAACACTCTCCTGTAGTAAACTCCTAACACTTATCCACCTTTACATATTTTTAAGCAATTATTGTGCCAATGAGCGTATATGGGGCAACTGCAAATTCGTGGACTCTTATCTGTCCTTTCTGGATGACAAATGAATAGAATTCAAGACTCGGCCTTTTTTGTAATGAGCCAGATAGTGGCAGATAGAGATAAGTCTTTTGACCGGATTATGTTTTTAGATCGTTGGGCGGGTGCCCACGTAGACGTTTCCTGTTGTTCCGTGGATGGAGATGACGTCGTGCGTACGGATCAGGTGGCGGATATCTCCATTCTTCTCGGTGATTACTGCTTCGTGTTTGTGTATGTTCACGTGCAGGCCGGCTGCGCTCATCACCGCGCTGTAGTCGCTGTCCTCGATTCCGTTGATCGCGATGGCAGCATGTGATGTCGAGCCGCCCTTGGCCGCAAGCAGCGCATCTGCGGACAGTACTAGCGGTATGTGTTCCGGTGCAGGGCTCTCCAGGAGTAAAATTACGCCATCCACATCATCCCGTGTGGAGAGATCTTGTTTAGAGATCTCCTCGAGGTCCTTTTTATCAAAGGCGACAACGCCGCGAAAAGCACTGCCGCGGATCCCAATACCGCGCGCTGCCTCTTCACCCGGGTCCTTGAAGGCTCTCTCCTCCTGGTTTTTCCCGACTTCCGCAGCCCTGGACTGAAGAATACTCAGAACACCGTTTTCTACGGTGAACTCGACTTCCTGGTCCGTTCCCATAAACCGCCTCAGCCTGGCGACATTGTGGCGCAGGCGTCGATTGAGCATCGGCATATAAGTTATAAGGTCATCGATGGGCCGGAAAGATATCGATTTCGTCAATCCCCCCACAAGGTCTTCACCCGCAGCAGAAAATTTAAAGTCTCCTGTTTGGGCACGTAAACCCAGCTTGGTCACGCGCGTCCTGGGAATTACTCCTGTCAATGAGGCCCGCGTTTCATCCAAGCCGACACGGATATCTTCATTTTTCCGGTTTCCCAACGCCATCTCTTGGACGATCGCAACCGTCTGCCAGGAGTTGCAAATCCCCTTGATCTCACGGTATCGTCGCGCGGCTTCACTGTCCCAAGAGCGGAACACAGCGTGTATGGCTGTGAATAATTGCTTGATCGGGTCTCTGAGTATTTCCTCCAGAGCATCACCATTGCCCTTCTCGCGCAGGATATCCTTTGTTCTCTCGGCGATCTCTTTCATCCCTTCCCAGGGCAGATCGTATTTGTATTTCACCTTGTATCGGTGTTTGGTATCTTCCACCACATTGTATGACTCGATGTCGACGCCCCAAACCGCCTGTCCGTATATCGCAAGAAACCGCCGGTAAGCATCGTAAGCACACCATGGATCCTCGAGGGCCAGGCCGCTAGCGATCTCATCGTTCATTCCTACAAACAGCACTGTCGATAGTATTCCGGGCATGGAGAAAACGGAACCACCGCGAACGGCGACCAGTAGAGGATGTTTAGGACTACCGAATATTTTTATGACGCCGTCCCGTTTGGCGATGTCTGCTTCGAGGACCTTCAAATGCTCAATGACCATTTTTTCGAAGTCCTTATCTGTTTTCCTTTGCAAACCGCTTTGAGGCAATGTTGTGGGCAGGATGAAGCCATCCCGCGTTGGCAGGTTCAGATAGCTGATGTAGATGAGGCCGGACCCCTTATTGCCGTAGAGATTGCGGAGGTTGTATGCAGGATCGTCGTTTTCGACTCTCTGTTTGATATCGTCCCTGTGTGACAGGTGGATAACATCGAATGGCTCCCGAGGTGAGGCAGAGGCGGCACCTACACTTACAGCGCTGCTTTCATCTTCATCCTTGGTTTCGATGAAGGAGTGAGCAATGTCCGTAAAATAAGCAATACTGTTGAGGTCGTGCATGTACCGCTTCATGTTTGCCAGTGCTGCCTGGATCTCTTCCTCACTGAAGCCGATCTTTTCGCGCTTCCGTTCGAACGGAGCGATCACCCGCTGGACGATATGGTGGTAGTTTCGATGGATCTGCTCGAGGATGTTCCTGACTTCAGCGTATGTCCTGTTCGCATCCCTGAGCATAGCCGCAAGATCATGAAGCTGTCGCGAGTGAAGGCCATCATGGGTAAGGCTCAACACACAGGCGTGTATGATCTCCAAACACTGTGCAAAATCGACGCCTTTTTCCTCATATTCACTGGCGATCTGGCGCAGAGCGAGGTAGCTCATCTCTTCAAGAAGGCAGTCGAGCTGGAACAGCATCAGGCGCTGTTCGGGAAATTCTCTCTTGTCTAGAGAATCCCGCAGGTTCTTGCGCTGCTGAGAGATCCTTGTGAAGGTCGAGTAGAATTCGTTGTGGTCATACGCAGCAAGGACATCTTCGAGCTCGTTGAACATTCCAGTCTGGTAGGCCATTCGAGCATCTTTGATAAACTGATCGACACAACTCTGCAGCTCCTCCTCAGCGCGCTCCACATCGAAGGATGGATCGTCTGGCTTAAGTCTGAGGAGATAGTCAAGCCCCTGTACGATGTCTTTAGCGCTCGGCAGGTGGTCGGTGAACTCCAGGATGCGGCTCTTGATGATGCGGAGGTGATGATAGTAGACCCATCTGTTCCTGTCCCTCACCCCATCCACAACAGCGCTCATCTCGTCGATGAGGCTTTTGCCGAATTCACAACGGATGAGTGTCGCATCGTATTCGGTCTGCCACTCGCGAATCCGGCCGATGGTCTCCGAGCTGCCCAGCAATTGCTCGAGATCCTTGATGATGTGCTCCACGGACTGTTTCGGGCGATCGAGTTTCCTGGCTTTTTCGTCGGCTGGTGCCAGCTCGGGAGCTCCCACTTCTTCTAAGTCTTCTTTCTCACCCGTTTCCAGATAGGTCAAGTAGGCTGAAGCAAGCTTCATGGTATGTCTGCCCATAGCATGATGTGTGCTGCGCCGCAGTTCATTGACGATAGCACTTCCTCGGATGTGGATCTCCGCAAGACTGATGGTTTCGTTCCACAAGCGATCGATAAGTTTTGGCCTTGTGACGACTGCGGCGATATCACGAACGAGGATGCGCACGAGAAAGGGAAGCCGATCGGAGAGAGGCGAGTTAATGAAGAGTTTGAGTTCCTTGAACAGGCTGTGCACTTCCGACTGGAGGTTTTTTGCGTTTAGTTGTTTTTTAAACGAGAACAAACTCAAACGTGCGACTAGGTTCCGCAGCACATACACAGCCTCGCTGCGGTTGGCGCTCTCATTGATGTTGCGGAGATGTTCGACAAAATCCCGGATCCTGCCAACACGGATAGGCACAGCGCGGCTGGCTTCGAGGTAACAAAGCTCGTTCTCCAGGTCGATGGGATCACCCTTGACTCCAGCCACCTGCTTCAACAGTTCGTCTGTGAATATCTTCCCATTGGGGAGTGGGAGTGTGAGTACGATTTCACTGACTCCGTCGTGAACGTTAAACACGACGAGGGTGTCACCGACAAGGTAAGGGATAAACATCTGATCGGACGTGATAAATACTCGGTTGTTGACGATCCCGAATCGATCGGTCCGCCGGGCAATGTTTTGTTTGATCTTAATGTATTTATGCAAGGCATTGTGCCGAGTCACGCTGTCCGTCTCATCCCGATAGACAGAGAACAACTCGGTGTTGACACCAGCGATCCAAGACTCTTCTTCTGCGGTCAAAGCGCCCGGTCTAAGAGGAGTTGACACAGATGGAGGCTCTGCTTCGGCGACCGCTCCATCATCTGATGTGGGACTTATGACTGTTGCTTTCTCTCCTTCTTGAATGTGCTCAGCACGCCAGGATAAATCCTCATCGGATTCCCTGTAAGCTTCGCTGTAGATGCCTGTCAATTTGCGCAACACTTCGTGGAGTTTCTTCCCTTGTGCTTCAAGCCCCTGGTTCACTTTTTTCAGGGCGTTGACGTAGTCATTGAATCTGCTGCCTCCGATCTTGATGTTGTTCATCTGGGCGAGTTTTTCGATGATCGTGAGCATCTCCTCACGCAGCATCTCATAGAGATCCTGGCCTTTGAGATGCGCCAAACCACGCGCCATCGCAAGAGATACGGACAGCATAGCGTTCATGCCGAGATTCTGCTTTCGTTGCATCACATGGATGCGCTCGCTGACGGATGTTGAATTATTGATCTTACTCCGGCGTTCGGCGACATGAAGCTCGAGAGAAAGCAGGATCTGGTCGATGTCCTTCAGGGTGAGCCCAGTGACGATCTTTTTGGCAAACGCCGGCGCGATAACTGTACGGATATTTTCAATGGCGTTGAGGCATCCCTTCCCGTCATATCTTTGCACGCGCTCGAAGAGTGCTAAAAGCTCGTCGTCCTTCAGCTCTTTGATTTGCGTCTCTTTGATGCTTTCCTCGAAAGCGTATACGCCTGGCTCACGCTCGACGAACAGCTCCGGATGCCGGTTTATGACCTCTGGATACTCCGCACGCTCAAACACAGCATCGACGAGGTGGATAGCCTCACCCGCTCCCGCCGATGTCCCGAGTGGTGTGGCTCCTCTGAATTTTAATGCCACACCTGAATCGGGCAGTAAGAAATCGACCGCCACACCCACAGTGGGAATACCCGCATTGGTGGGTTCTTCGTAAGCGTATATTTTGTGGATTATGGGACTCTGGTCGGTCTTCACCTCATTCCGTTCACTTCCATCCAGGCCGCGCTGCATGAGTTCTGTCACAGCATGGTATTTGATCAACCGCTCTGTGTTGGCGCCACCGCCAGCTTTGAGGCCAAGGGCATTGACAGCCAGTGCGATCTGTGCCTCCATGTCGTCGTTTGGACTTTTGGAACGGTGCGACACCACAATCTCCATTCCTTTCCCCAGTGCAACCAGCATGGCGATGATCGTCTCATATAGGGATCCGATCTGATTGGCCTTGATAAGAACCGTATTAATGAGTCCCTTGGATGCGGCCATTGCGATCGTGGCGTCGTTCGTGGTCACCAGGTCGTCACCGATCACAAATATACGATCGCCCAATGCAGATAGTAATTTTTCCCAGCCCTCGAAGTCATTCTCCGAGAATCCGTCTTCGATGGAGAGGATCGGGATCTCGTATTCCTTGATGGCCTTGATGTAGAGGTCGAGGACCTCCTCTCGGTCCATCACGGTCAAGGCTTTGTCGCGCCAGAACAGGTACATCCCCACGCTGTCGGGAACTTTAAACTGTTTGCGGTACGCGATCTCGAGCTCGGACATGGCCGGATCCAGTGCGATGGCTACATCGATGCCCGGCCGGAATCCACACTCTTCCATGGTCTGCTTCATCATGGTCCACAGCCGGAATTCGGGCAGGGGATAAGTGCCGCGCTCGATGTAGGGGGCGATGCCTCCTTCGAGACCGATGCCCATGACACGACAGCCCTCCGCCTTTTCTATGATCTCCTTGAGGCGGTTCTGGAGCCGCACGGTCATCTCCTGAGCTTCCTGGTAGTCCCGCGCCCCCAGGATCAGGAACATCGCCTCCTGCATACTGATGTTCGACTCGGGGTATTCCTTCTCGGTGTGGCGTCCGCCCATGCCGCAGTTGCGGAACTGCCATGGGGCGCTGACGGATCCCAACTGAGGATGTGTGATCTCCTGGATCCGGTAGTTGAGCATGCGCCCACGTGCGGCTATCGAGCCCTCCCACCAAACGTCACCACGGACCACAGATTCAGCTTTCTCCTTGGCGCGGCGTTCACGCTTGCGGAACTCCTTGTATTTGCCGGGGTCAGCGAAAAGGCGGTCAAGAAGCGCAACGATTCCGATGCCCAGACAG
>WTAW01000218.1 GCA_013139435.1 Candidatus Aminicenantota bacterium
CGCCAGGCCGATCGATCCGGGCTTCAGATCGCCATCCACGCCATAGGAGACAAGGCCAATCATGTCATCTTGGATATCATGGAAAGGGTGATCGCTGATGGTGGCCCTAGAGACCGCCGCTGGAGGATAGAACATGCCCAGCATTTGATCCCTGAGGACATCCCCCGCTTTGCGAAGCTGGACATCATTGCTTCCGTGCAGCCTTATCACGCGATCGATGATGGCCGATGGGCAGAGACAAAGATCGGCAAGGAGAGGACGAAATATACGTATGCGTTTAAATCTTTCCTCAACGCAGGAGTTCTCCTGGCGTGTGGCTCTGACTGGACTGTTGCTCCGCTCGATCCCATATCCGGAATTTACGCCGCTGTGACACGCCGGACCCTGGACGGCAACAATATCGATGGTTGGATCCCCGAACAAAAGATCTCTTTGGAAGAAGCCATAAAAGGATATACAATAAACGGCGCATATACAGAATTTGCCGAAGCTATGAAGGGCTCTGTCCAAGAGGGTAAAGTTGCTGACCTTGTTGTGCTAAGCCAGAATCTTTTTGAGATCCCTCCAGAGAATATCCTTGATACAGAGGTTTTGATGACCATATTTAACGGAGAGATCCTCTACCGAAAATGATCGTTATCTATTTTGCTGTTCTTGTTATCGCCTTTGCAGTGTTGTTTAAGTGTGCCGATTTTTTTATCCAGGGGGCTTCGGCGATCGCTGAGATCTTGGAGGTCCCCAAGATGGTCATAGGGATCGTACTTGTAGGATTGGCGACAACAGCGCCTGAATTTGGCGTGTCTGTGATGTCTTCATTTTTGGGGAAGCCCGAGTTTGCCCTGGGGAATGCAGTGGGATCCGTGATCTGTGATGATGGAGTTGCGCTCGCGTTTGCCGCAATCCTGGCACCAACCGTCATCTTTGTGAATTGCCGGATGCTCAAGATCATAGGGCCTTTTTTGCTCGCCATAGATTTTATTGCGTATGGATTGGCACGTGATGGCGTTATCGGCCGTGTCGATGGATTGATCTTGATCGGCCTACTCGGGGTGTATTTTGTGTTGATCTTCAAAATTCCTCATTTTCGGTCGGAACACCACCGAGAAAAGAAGGAAAGTACCGAACAGAAAAAAACGAGTGTGATTTCGGAAAAAAAACATCAACTGAAACGTCCTGTATCGGTTTTTGGGCTTGGATTGATTGGAGTTATTCTGACAACCCGCGCTATCTTATGGTCAGCGGAGAATATTGCCATTCACTTTTCTGTTTCCGAGATCGTGATCGGAGCCACTATTCTTGCTTTTGGAACATCTCTTCCTGAAATAAGCACGTGTATTGTGGCGGTTCTCAAAGGCGAAAGCGAGATCGCTGTGGGTAATATCCTCGGTGCAGATGTTCTCAACATCTTGTGGATCATCGGTGTGGCTTCGATCGTCAGACCCATTCAGGTCGAATTGGATATCATAAATTTCGCGTTTCCATTCATGATATTTATCGTCGCTGTCATGCTTGTGAGCATGCGGATAGGCTGCCGCCTGACAAAGATTAAGGGGGTCATTCTCTTCACGATTTACCTCGTGTATCTTTTTTTCACCCTCAAATTTTTCACATAATCTCTGAATTATTCATAAAAGTTGACTTCATAGTAATATTTGGTTAGATTATTTCTCCTTTAGACTCACGGAGGATCATATGAATATTGGCGTAATCAACGAAAGCGGTAAGATTGAGAACCGCGCGGGTTTGACACCCAGTTCTGTATCCACGTTGACGAATAGAGGGCATGAGGTCTATATCCAGGCCGGGGCTGGTTTGAAGTCAGGGTATACAAACGAAGAGTACACATCTTTAGGCGGAAAAATCGTCTTCACCAAAGAGGAAGTCTTCGGACGTTCGGATATCGTGCTCAACATTTCTCCTCTGGATGAAGAGGAGTGTGGCTTTGTCCAGGAAAATCAGATCCTGTTTGGCTTTCATCATCTGGCTGTTGCAAAAAGGAGTGTGCTTGAAGGACTCCTTAAGAAAAAAGCCACCATGATCGGATATGAAATAATCCAAAATGATGACGAGAGACTTCCCTTTATCTAGAGCCTGAGCGAGATTGCCGGTCAGATGTGTTTGGTCATATCTGGACACTATCTTCAGAGCAATTATGGGGGGAGAGGTGTGGTCATCGGTGGAGTCGTGAGTGTTCCACCCGCAACAGCTGTTATCGTAGGCAGCGGGATTCTTGCCAAAAGTGCCATCAAGGCTCTCCTTGGTGCAGGTGCTCACACGATAGCTTTGGGACGGAACATGGAGGGCCTCAGGGAGATAGAGGACATAACTGCGGGCAGGGCGGTCACGTTGATCGCTAGCCGGTACAACCTTGAACGGATGATCCAGATCGCAGACATCCTGATCGGTGCCGTTCTCCTGCCCGGTGAGAGGGCTCCCCTGATGATCACACGAGAGATGGTCAAAAAGATGCAGAAGGGCTCAGTCATTATCGATCTCTCCATAGACCAAGGAGGGTGTATCGAAACCAGCCGTTTGACCACTCTGGAACAGCCGATATACATCGAAGAGGGCATCATCCACTATTGTGTTCCAAACATCACGTCCGCAGTAAGCCGGACATCCTCCAAGGTTTTATCTAACCTGGTGACGACGTACTTGCTCCAAGTCGGGGAATTGGGTGTGGATGAGGCATTAAAACAGGATGCGACACTCTCTCGAGGGACCTATGTTTATCACGGGGAGATGGTGAGGAAGTCCATCGCCGAGAGGTTTGGTTTGGAGTATGATAAATCATTTCAATCTTAAAGTGGCAAAAATGGAAAAATATTTGAAAGAATTTGCAGCTGAGCAGAAAGAGTTGATCCATATTCTGCACAAGACTCAAGTGGAATATGGATACATCCCTCCTGAGGCGATCACTGCGATTTCCAAATATCTGAATATTTCAGAGAGTGAGATCTTTGGTGTTCTGACGTTTTACAAAGCATTCAGCCTTGAGCCTCGAGGAGAACACATCGTAACGGTCTGTATGGGAACGGCATGCCACGTCAGAGGAGGTCCTCAAATCGTCGAGGAGATGGCGCGCAGCCTTGATATCGAAGTGGGCCAGACAACTGCGGATAACAAGTTCACGCTCGAAACAGTGAACTGTTTGGGATGTTGTGCGATCGGGCCTGTTGTTGTGGTTGATGGGAAATACTATTCCCAGATCACGGTAAAAAAAATAGATGGGATTCTGAAAGATTATAAAGAGTAGTCATTATGGACAAAATAGTTAATCCTGAACAATTAAACGAGTGGAAAAAAGAAATTCTTTCGAGGCGTCCCGAATACAAGAAAACGATCGTCATATCCTCAGGGACGTGTGGCCAAGCCAGTGGTTCCCTTCCTGTCATCGATGCGATCAATGAAGAGTTGGGAAAACGGCGCTTAAAAGAAACAGTTGGTGTTGAAATAACGGGGTGTCATGGATTTTGTGAATTGGAGCCGAATATCATCATTTATCCAGAGGAGATCTTCTACGGAAACCTCGAGCCAAAGGACATTCCAAAGATCGTGGAGAGAACTGTCTTCGGAGATGAGGTTCTAGATTCATATATCTATGAGGAGCCACAGACAGGAAAGAAAAGCGCTTTTCAAAAGGAGATCCCTTTCTACAGAAAGCAGATGCGACTCCTCACGGGCAACAATTTCAGGATCGACCCAAGGAGTATTGAGGACTATATACGCCTGGATGGATATCAGTCCCTCGCCCAGGTCCTGTTCGATAAGACTTCGGAAGAAGTGATTCTAGAGATCGAAAATTCGGGCTTAAGAGGTAGAGGGGGCGGTGGATTTCCCACGGGCCGGAAATGGGCGATCTGTCGAAAAGCCAAATCCGAAAAGAAATACATCATCTGCAATGCAGATGAGGGAGATCCTGGAGCATACATGGATAGAAGTCTCTTGGAGGGAAATCCCCACAGTATCATCGAGGGGATGATCATAGGCGCTTATGCCATCGGCGCAACAGAGGGATATATCTATGTCAGGATGGAATATCC
>WTAW01000243.1 GCA_013139435.1 Candidatus Aminicenantota bacterium
GAGTACGTCCTTGCCCAGGCTGCATTAGAAAAAGCCATGGGTGTTTCACTGGAAAACAAGAACATCCGCTTTCGTCAATTTACTCCTGGCGATAGGTCCCTCCCTCACTGAGCGCATAATTTTAAAAACACCGCTTATCCTCAGATTTAAGGAAAAATTCATCGGAAGCATCTCCAAAACCATGATGAATGACATTCCGAGTGTACCAATTGGTGATTCGAAAACACTCACAGTTTCCCCAGCGAGGAAAAATAAATGAATTTTCTCCACCACACAATTGGGACACTTAATAACGCAATATGGATTCATGCCATCACGCTTTTAGGGATGCAAATTCATCTCAATTTTGCATAAAACGTGAGAGATGAATATAATGTTAGAAAATATTATTGAGAGGATAAATATGACAATAAAGAGGTATTTTGTGGAGGACATCCCGCGGAGGAAATTCCTACAGATGAGCTTAAAGGGAGGAGTGGCTCTGGCCGCGACTCCTGCGCTTATGAGTCAACTCCTGTCCTGCAGAGGGGCGGAACAGGCCCATGCGGATGTTTCTGTTGACCCGCAATTATTGAACCGGACTATTCGAAAGGCCTTGGAAAAGGGGGGAGAATTTGCCGATGTCTATGTGGAGAACAGGATCTCCCGCCAAATCCTCATGGAAGAGTCAAAGTTCAAGAGTGCTGTATTCGGCATCAGCCAGGGAGCGGGAGTGAGGGTTATCTCTGGCGATAAGACAGGATTTGCTTACACAGATGATATCAATGAGGTAAACCTTCTGCGTGCGGCTGAGGTCGCATACTATGTGGCAAAAGGAACAAAAGTTGTGCCTCCCGTTGATATTCATGAGACAGTCAGGGAGTCTTATGTCACAATCAAGCTTCCCCTCCAGGACATCGCCGATGAAAAGCGGTTGGAAGTGATGACAAAGGCGAACCAGGCTGCTCTCGATTATGATCCCAAGATCAAAATGGCTTCCATCAGCTATTATGATGAGGTGAGAGGCCGTACGATTGCCAATAGCGAAGGACTGCTCTTGAGTGATGCCCTTCCATTGCTCTTCTTTATCGTGCAGACGCTGGGTGTGGGGAATAACACCCGCCATATGGGCCGCGAGAGGCTGAGCCGTCATTCAGGATTTGAGATGTTCGACGAAGTGACTCCTGAGGAAATCGCTCGGATATGTGCTCGGGAATCTGTGGCCATGCTCGAGGCAAAGGATGCCCCCGCCGGGATCATGGATGTCGTCGTGCAGAACGGTTGGGGTGGTGTTCTCGTGCACGAGGCTGTGGGGCACCCGCTTGAGGCAGACAATATCGCTAAACAGGTCGGGGCTTTTACCGGAAAGCTCGGCCAAAAGGTGGCCAGTGAAAAGTTCACCATGATCGATGACGGAAGTCTGCCCAACATGAGAGGTACGACCAGTTTTGATGATGAGGGGACACAGATGAAACGGAATGTTTTGATCAAAGACGGTGTTCTCCAGAAATACATGAGCGATATTCTTTCGGCAAAACAGATCGATCAGGAACGAACCGGTAACGGGAGACGCCAGTCTTTCCGACACATTCCAATTCCCAGGATGACAAATACTTTTATCGATAGAGGAAAGGATAATCCCGAGGACATTCTTGCCTCCACAAAAGAGGGCTTGTACGTTCAGAGTTTGAGCGGAGGAAGTGTGAATCCCATCACTGGGATATTCAACTTCACCTGTCGTGAGGCGTATCTGATCGAGAACGGAAAAAAGACAATCCCGGTCAAGGGTGCCACTATTATCGGAAACTGTCTGGATATCATTGCTAATACAGACGCCGTCGGCAATGACCTGGCATTTGGGCCAGGAATCTGCGGTAAGGGCCAGAGTTGCGAGGTTTCTGCAGGCCAGCCGACTTTGAGGATCCGTGGGATAAATGTCGGTGGCAGCAAGGCGAGAAGAGGATAGAAAGGAGAGACCCATGGATTATAAAAATATGGCAGAACAGCTTGTAAAAAAATGTTTAGACAACGGAGCCAATGAGGCAGAAGTCCTTATCCAGACTGGAAGAAACCTCAGTATAGAAGTACGCAACGGAGAGATCGAGACTGTCGAAGATGCCAGCTCTCATGGGGTTGGTTTTCGTGTGTTCATCGATGGCAAGATGGCTTTCTCCAGCTGTAATGATTTTTCGGAACGGGCCTTAGACGATACAATGGGCAGCGCCATCGCGTTTGCCAAGAATATGACCGCTGATGAGAACAATGTGCTTCCCGGTGATCTAGGTTTAACGCAAGTCGAGGGGCTCTACGATCCTCAGCTCAATCAAGTCAGCATGGATAAAAAGATCGAAATGGCAAAAACCGTCGAGAAGATGGCCATGAAAGATCCTCGAATCACAAAAAGTGCGGGCGCGGCTTATGAGGAAAGAGAGAGTGAGATCTTTCTCGTAAACTCCAATGGCCTATCGAAATCTAAAAAATCTTCTTTTTGTTCCTATGGCGTTTATGTCGTTGCGGAGAAAGGGGAACAAAAGTCTACAGGAGGTGAGAGGTGCACTAGGCGCTCCTTCTCTGATTTAAAGCCTCCTGAAGAAATCGCTGAAAAGGCAGCCAAAGATGCTTATGAGATGCTCGACCCGCAAATGGTGAAGACCCAAAAGGCCCCTGTGATCTTTGATCCCGATGTGGCCCGTGCGATCTTGGGTGGAATACTGGCCGCCATTAACGGAGAACGAGTCCTTCAGGGTGCAAGTTTTCTCAGGGAAAGTCTGGACAAAAAGATCTCTTCAGAGTTGATCACCATCATTGATGATGGAACTCGACCCAAAGGAATGGGAAGCGATCCATTTGATGGAGAAGGAGTCCCTACGCAGAAGAGAGTCATCGTAGAGCAAGGAGTGCTCAAGGGATTCATGTATAACACCATAGTTGCTAAGAGGGCAGGAGTGAAAAGCACGGGGAATGCCTCAAGAAGAGATTACACCAATCTGCCCGGGATCGGCCCCCACAATTTCTACATGGAGGCTGGTCAAAGCACTCCTGAGGAGATCATCCGATCGACTAAAAAAGGTCTCTATCTTAAAGGTGTTACCGGCTATGGGATCAATCCTGTCAATGGGAATTTTAGCGGCGGAGCATCCGGTTTTTGGATCGAAAATGGCAAACTTGCCTTTCCCGTGAAAGGGCTAACAATTGCTGGGACCGCAGAAGCCATATTGAACGGGATCGACATGGTGGGGAATGACCTTGATCTAAATCGTACGCTAACGGCTCCGACACTACGCGTTCAACTCATGCAGATTGGAGGGAAATAACTCTTTTTCTATGCGATTGTCCTCTGAGGAGTACAGTTTTGCTGGGGTAATATCAATATTCTTGAGGAGTTGGATTGGCACGCTTTTTGCCATATGGTTGCTCCAAGGAGTTAAAGGTGAAGAGACAACGAAACTTCAGCAAAACCGCAATTTTTTTTCTTTTATCTGTGTTGTGGATCGTGACGTCCTGTGCGACGATCCCTCAAAAAAAGTATGCTCTGGATCCAAGCAGCAAAGAATTTCTCTCGAAGACCCGTTACACGATCACAAAACAGGAAAAAGACATTTTTCTTTCAACTCCTTCTGAGAAGAGACAAGAGTTTGTGGATGAATTCTGGAAAAGGCGTGATCCAGACCCCTCGACAGAGATCAATGAGTTTAAAGAGGAATATTTTCGCCGGATTGAAATATCAAATGCCCTTTTTAAAGAGGGTATAGCTCTTGGATGGCTGCAGGATAGAGGGAGGATCTATATAATTCTCGGTCCTCCGGATAATCGTTTGATCAATCCCGGGTTTAAGGATTTTCACTATGAGAATTGGTATTATGAACCCAATTATGTCATCGTCTTCGAGGATTATGATTTAAACGGCGAATATCAGATCACTCAAGCAGGGGAGTTTACTCTAGTGAATATTCTTAAAGACCCCCAACAGTCATGGAGAGTATCTAAGGTGGCCGATAAGAAGGTTGTCTTTGCATTTGAGTTGAAAATCCTGCAGGAATCAGATGGCCAACAGAAAATCCAGATGAAAATCCCCTTCAATAACATCTGGATGAGCGACGAGGGCGATAAACTGGAGATGACTCTCACGGTCAAGGTCGAGATCGAGGATGCAACGACAGAGGAAAGAATTTGGGATACTCAGAAGGACTTTGTCCTCTCTTTAACTGAAACGGAATTGGAAAGCATGGTGGGGGAATCTTATTCTTTAGAGATCCCACTCAGACTTCCAGAAGGAAGTTATGCCATGACTATTTTGTTGGAGAATTCAACGGGTGAGGAAGCGGTTCGGAGGCACATGACATTTAAAATTTGAATGTCGCTCAACACATCCCTCCGTATTTTTATATCTTTGTCTCTAAAACTGAGTTCCTTTTTCCTGAGATCCAACAGGCATTGGAAAACTTGTTGCTTGACTAAATCCTCCACCTATAATAAACATAACCATTCGAATTCGCGTTCGTATATTGATTAGAATGCGGATTCTCAAATGG
>WTAW01000195.1 GCA_013139435.1 Candidatus Aminicenantota bacterium
CAACGGCTCCGGTTCAGTAGGTGTCATGGAGATCGCCGAAGCCTTCGCCAAGAACCCGGTCAAACCCAAAAGGTCCATCGTGTTCGCTCTCTGGACGGGTGAAGAAAAAGGGCTCCTAGGCTCAAGGTACTATGTGGCCCATCCCTTCATCGAAAAAACTTACTGCAACCTGAACTTAGATATGATCAGCAGAGTTTACGACAAGAGCCGTATTGGAATGATGGCCCGGATGTTTGGGAAAAACATCCCCAAGGAGGCATTGGACAAAATCGATGCGAAGAAATTTATCAGTCTCTCCTACGATGCCGATACTCCCGAGCTAGGAAAAATCATACGGAAAAACAACAACTATGTCGGCCTTCACTTAAGCATGCGTGCTTCCAGTGAGGGCATGGGTGGCAGCGATCACGCACCATTTGCCATGAGCAACATCCCCTGGGCTTTTTTCATGGCTGCAATGACCGAAGATTATCATCAACCCACAGACACAGTGGATAAAGTGAGCCCCAAATTGATGGAAAAGATCATCCGTATCACTTATCTCACGGCATTTTCACTGGCGAACAATTAATCCCTATAACGACAACTGAACAAGTTAACAACTAAGTTTTCAGCTCCTATCACAGGTTTTGACCGCCTCAAAGATGTGAGGCCCGGAGAACTCGTTCTGGATATTGGCTCCGGCTATGGTAGAGTTCTTGTCTATTTAGAACAAAAAGGATTTGAGCACGTCTTTGGGTTGGAATCTGATTTTCGGTATTTTAAAAAGAATCCTCTCTCTGTGGTGTGCGGCAGGGGGGAACAAGCTCCCTTCAAAGATGAAAGTTTTGGAGCTGTTTTTTCCATCGGGGTGTTCTCTTACATCCTTGAAGACCAGAAGCGGATGCAGTTGTCGAATGAAATTCAAAGGATTTTAAAATCGCGGGGATTTCTCTTCCTGTCCTGTTTTATGATCAGCGGCGATGAATACCATCAGAACAAATACCGGGAAGGTCAAAAAGAGTACGGGACATTCGGGATATTCGAATCAGATTCAAGAGGGATCTTCCGGCACTCCAGAGAGAACGAATTAAGAGAGCTTCTCAACAAGTTCCGCATCCTCAGCTGGAAGACACGTCCATTCATGACCATGAACAAACGGCCAGCCTCAGGTGTGATTATCGAGGCTCAGAAGCACTGAAGAAATCATCGATCGACAGGTCATTGACATCATACATTCTTTAAACTATATTAATTATATAGATTACATGTAATATAGGAGGTATCATGAGTCAAAAAATCGGCGGCATTCTCGTGATCCTGACCCTTCTACTAGGGTGGAATATTGTAAAATCAATTGCTGAAGAAGATGTTTCTATGGAATTGTTTCTGGATGGAGAGACACATATGGTTAAAAAAATCATGAAATCTGAGGAAGAGTGGAAAAAGATATTGACACCCGAGCAATACCGCGTTCTGAGAAAAAGCGGTACAGAGCGGGCATCCAACGGCCAATATAATGATTTTTACGAAGAAGGGATCTACACCTGTGCCGCTTGTGGTACACTCCTTTTCAGTTCCGATACAAAATACGACCATGGGTCGGGATGGCCGAGTTTTACTGCAGCTATAGACGAAAAAAATATCGAATACAAGACGGACTATTCTCTGTTGACGAAGAGAACTGAAGTGAGATGCACAGTTTGCGACTCCCATCTCGGCCATGTGTTTGATGACGGTCCATCGCCCACTCATAAACACTTCTGCATCAACTCTGTGGCGCTGGATTTTTCCTCTAAAAAAACTGAATCCGGATCAGCAATCTCAAACGCAGAACAGGAAAAAAAAGAGGGGAAGACATCTGTATCCGAGACTGCCACCTTTGCGGCAGGATGTTTTTGGGGAGTGGAGCATAAATTTGGCCAATTGAAGGGAGTCCTCTCTACAGCGGCCGGATATTCAGGAGGAGATGTCAAAAATCCCACCTACAAACAAGTGTGTTCAGATAAAACAGGACATGCAGAAGCGGTGCACATCATCTATAACCCCGAGGAAATCACCTACGAGGAGCTCGTCCTTTTTTTCTTCAAGATCCATGACCCTACACAGCTCAACAGACAGGGACTTGATGTTGGGTCTCAATACAGGTCGGCTATCTTCTATCATGATGAGATCCAGAAGAAGACCGCACTCAAGGTCATTGAAAATTTAAACACATCCAAACGTTATAAAAAGCCCATAACAACTCAAGTTGTTCCTTACTCTGAATTCTACAAGGCAGAAGAATACCACCAGAAATACTACGAGAAACTGAGAAAAAAGTACTGAGACCCAGCCAGTAGAGATATTCATTATTTTGATGAATCCTGGTAGGACAGTGTCAGCGAAGGTCGAGTTTCACGAATTTTGATTCCCAGGGTTTTATGTGGATCGATTCCGATGACTCTCCGATTATCTCTCCAAAAACATTGACTTCTGTCAGGGACTGCCTCCGGGAATTCACGAATGGCAAGACGACACTCAGTGCCGCAGGCCTTCCGTCTGTCTCTCGGAGATGCAGAATGACTCCCTCTCCATCCTGAGAGGGTTTAGCACTCACGAGAAGAATGTTATCCGCATTTATTTTTAGCAGCGATTGTGTGCGGGGGGCTTTCGAAGATTCCCCGGCAGGAAAAACTCTCGAAAGCAAGGGGACTCGAGAGCTCCAGCTGAATCGTGTCGCAAACGAATTGGACTTATTTTTGGTGGACGTCAAGAAGTATTTCCACTTGAACTCACCTTCCTGGCTTGCCCTAAAATTTGTGACCCAATAATTGTTCATCACCCAGGAAAATACATGGGGGGTTGAAATCTGCGCGATGTACTGAAACTTGCCGAGATTGATATCTCCGCATTGCACGAGAGGCGTCTCATCGCTGCCAAGGATATATTGGCCGCCGGAACCTCGGATCGCCACGAAATTCTGAACAGCATGCCAATCCGCAGAAGTTCCTTCCAGCTGATTTTCTCCAGGATAAACCAAACCTCCTTGGATCTCATAACAGGTTTTGCTATTGACCATACGAAAAGGAAAAGCGATGTAAATCGCTTCCGGGTCTGTGATTCCCCTCTTCGTGATCCGGTAATGGAGCTCGATCCTTTTTTCCGTGTTGAAAAGCCTGATCTCGCAGATCACTGGTTTTCCCTCTTCGGCTGTCACACTCTCACCGGAAACGAGAACACTTGTCCATATCGGACCATCTATCCCTCTCTTGAGCTTGATGTGAGTAAGGGGTTGCCTTTCATAGGTGTTCAATCGAAATTGTTCTAATTGAGCCCTGTTGGAGATGGTCTCGTGGATGAATTGCCCCAGCAGCCAGGGACTCCGGGAATCAACCAACTCGAGGTGTAATTTTTTATCCACAAGGCTAAAAATGGCACCGGTTGTCTCATCGATCACAATTTTATAATACTTATTCTGTACAATTCCTCCACGGAGTTTAGAAAGATTTGGTTTCTTGGATACCCCCCTTTTAAGTTCAATCTTATAGACCTTATACCCCATTGGTGGAATGCCTTTGCACCATAAATTCCAGTATGTACCATCCACCCGACTCCGAGACGCTTGTACAGGTATAACACGGCCGTGGTCATCAACGATACGAAAGGCACTCCCCAGAGGAATGATCTCATGATCGATATAGACTTCGACCAAGTTTGTTCGCGGCCAGTTCAAGGTGTTGAACACGCAAATTGTGGGAACATTTGAACGAGGGATAAAGGATTGGATGAGGCCCATCCCCGCCTCCTGGAGAAGATGAGAATCCTTCACAGCTTCCCAGACATATGCCGACTTCTCCGACCACTGCACCATGCTGTTCTCGCAGAGAGGATCACTGATACTCTCTGCCGCGCCTAGTGTGTGTTCATCCCAAAAGAGCAATGCATCGATGATTTTCTGCATCCTCTTCAATGCAGAGCTTGGTATCTGCTGTCCTAAAAGCCTGGCCATGGAGAGAAGTCCCTGGTTTGCCACAAGCTCTGTTTGAGTAGAACGTGCCGCAGCTGTCTCACGTGCGGCAGAACCAAACCCATCCGACCACCAGTCGGGCCAGGCAACGCGATAAACATCAAGATTTTCAGAATTGTTTTTCTCGAGATATTCAAAAAATTCCTTGGCCGTTGCACTCCGCAACTTTGGCCATTCGTATTTCTCGTTCCATTCTTTAATAAAGTTGCATCCCCCGATGGCCGGAGGTGAATTATCTGTATAATACCCAGAGTACTGGACAGCGATCCGGTTGTGGGGATAATTCTTTGTGTCAAGATCCTTGAGGTACTGCATCAACTCTGTTTCAATAGTCGGGAACTTGCCCGTATGGATCCCCCAATTGTTTCCTGTCATGTAGTGGTCTGCGCGAAAGGCTAAAACTCTCCTGCCGGACGCCGACTCCCACCAAAAAGCTGTCGGCTTATCGAAAGGAATGCGCGCACGATGCCCGTGTTGCCCCATGTTCAAATACTTGATGCCAGCTTCAGGGAAAAAATCCGCCAGACACCAGGCAATGCCGTTGACATCGTTTTGCATGGCCGTGGTAACAGGAATTCCCAATCCCTTGAATTGTTTTAAAGGAAGCAGAGAAGCGCTCAAAAGATTTTCATCGACGATCTCGGACATGTTGAATATCATCCCTGTCACTTCTATGCGCCCTTCACGAACACGTCGTTTGAATCTCTCTATCTGTGCGGGCGGCCGGTTATTCAAGAATTCGCTGACTCCCCAGGACGACTCACACGTCCAACGGAATCGGGCTGCATCCGGGTAGTCATCCGTCAGGTCACAATAATCCAGTGCATAATCGATAAAACGGATGTGTTCTGCCAAGATCTCGGTTTGAGGCCGTGTATATCCAATATCCGTATGTGTATGCTGGACGAGATAGACAAACCACTTCCGGATAGGAATCTGCGTAAAAGTCTTTGTGACAGGGCTTCTCACACCCGTCTTTAAGGATATCGTGCGTTTTTGTTCCCTTATGACTTCAGGAAAATTGAGAACGATCCTGTTAAATCCAAATTCCAGAACGGTCTTGATATCCTCAATCTCATCCCCAGAAATCGTCGCTCCTAGGGAATTACCGAGACGGATCACATCGAGGTGAACTGGTTGCCAGAGCTGACCATTTCTTCGGACGAGCGCCTGTTGTGGAATGACTGTGATACCTGCCTGAACTGGGCTCTGGAAGGTCATGTACCAGACTTGACTCCCAGCTGTTTCCCCCATAACTTTCAGCTTTAGTGCCTTTCCGCGCGGGAATGAGGCCACAGGTATACGCATGGACACATAACCAAAGACATCATCATGCCGGTCGATCAAGGTGACACGAAATCGCAGTTCTGATCCTTCAGGCCCATTAACAGTAAACTCTTTGATGGAGCTTCTCTTCGGATTCGAAAAACGGAACCACTTTTTCCCATTGATATAAAGGTCATAATTGTGGGATTCCAGGTCGACATCCATGCCGAAGATCCAGACGAACGTAACATATTCCCTGTTGAATTCAGGAGGGATAGAGGCGGATTCCCACTCAATACAATCTCGCTCATCCAGCGATCGAACCAGAAGAGCGGACCTGACATCTGGCTGCGGTGAATGATACCGGATCGTGCCTCCTGTTATGGTTTTTTGATAACCTTGTAACCAACGCGTCGGAGCCATCTGTGCCGGAAGATTTCCAGCCCAGATAAACAGAATAAATGCCAGGCCCGAAGCAGAAGCCTTCAAGAATTTCATGCTCCCTCCACAATCCATTTCTAATCTGAATTATTCAGGTTAATAGAAAACAGCCCTGTTTATATCATATGAGGAATATCCGGTCAATTCGCACAGATTTTTGTTCACCGGCTTGATTTTAGAGAAGAGATAATACATTCTTACATCTCACGGCTTCTCCAAGGAGTTCCCGATGAAAAAAAGAAGAAATAACCCTATTGATGGAAATCCTCTTTTTGAAGGAATAACACTTTGGGAAATATCCCAGGCCTAATCCTGGCATTTTTTATAGCAACTTTTGGAGCCCTCCTTCAGGGATCTGTGGGTTTTGGTTTGGGTCTCATCGGGGTCCCCCTTCTTGTGCTCATCGATCCGGTCTACGTGCCTGGGCCGGTGCTATTGGCAGCGTTATGCCTGAACCTTCTCATTTTTCTCCGGGAACACCACGCCATCCACATCAAAGGTCTGCATTGGGCAGTCGTCGGACGGATAGTGGGCGCGATTTTTGGCGCCATGATCCTCATAGCGATCCCACAAAAAAGTGTATCGGTGATGTTCGGCGTGATGGTGCTTTTGGCGATCGGCATCAGCCTCGCCGGTTTCCATCTTACAATGACATCCAAAAATATATTCGGAGCTGGTGTCGCTTCCGGGATTATGGGGACAACGTCCTCGATTGGAGGCCCCCCAATGGCTCTTGTTTACCAAAAACACAAAGGTCCGACCATCAGAGGCACTCTATCAGGAATATTCATCTTCGGCACCATTATTTCTCTAATCGCCTTAACTATCATCGGACGCTTTGGGCTCAGAGAGATTAAGACCACAGCCATATTGTTACCGGGTGTATTCCTCGGGTTTCTCCTTTCAAATCGATCCATAAAAATTCTCGACAGAGGTTTTATTCGGCCGGCAGTGCTGATCACCTCGGCTATTTCCGGGATTGTCGTTATCCTACGTAACCTTTTTTTAATTTAATGTTTAACTTCTGTTTCAACGGTGAAAAATTTATAGTCCTTATAAAGCACGATTATTTCGGACTTTTTATACCTCCCACCCTCCGGTTTTATGTATTCCTCTTCAATTGAATATTTACTAGGAAATCGGATATTATTCTTTTCAAAGTCGTATTCGGTTATAAAGGTAATTTGTGGAATGGCGTTCAATTGACTGGCAATTTTCTCTATTTCTTTGTAGTTTCCTACAGATGTTTGATTCCATTCTATTTTTAAAACGCTAAAATCACTCCTCCTGATCCAGATTTTCCCAAAGAGCTTATCGGGTTTAGCATTTGATTTAGGAGTAGCCTCAACGACAAATGCCTCTTCTTTGTTCAACTTTGTTTGTTTGACAATTTTATAATCATAGAACTGCTGGTTGTTTTTACTAAGGAGGCCAATCGGCCCGAATATCATATAGATATGTTTGAAACGTCTTGTTTTCAACGGGGCGTTATGTTCGTTTTTCTCCTGACCGTTTTCCTTCAAAAGAATTCTTTTTTCCCTTGTCTTGTTATCTCTTCGTATCAGTTGATAATCATAGATATAAACATTCTTTTCAAATACAGGGAATTGCGCCTTTTTCCGAATTCTTTTAGGATCGTCTGATGAAAATTGCCCTATAGCCTTAGGCTCAGAGTGATTAATTCGTTCTGTTATTTCCTCGCGACACACAAAATACAGTACGAGATGACTCAATTTTTCACAATAATCCGCGCATTCTTTCAGGACCTTTTCTACTTCCTCTTGATTGACTGATTGAGGATGAGCTATCAGACGATGAATTGGGATTGTAAATATTATCAATACAATAAGTAAAATTGTTAATTTCTGGTTATCCATTGTATCCCCCTATAAATTTAGTATACATTTTTAGGAAGGAGTAAGCAAAGTGGGTTAAAATTAGGCATCCCTAAAATTAAAGACGCAATCGGTAGGCTGTACCCTATACCTTGTTTAAGACATCCCCTCTTTCATGAGTATTTATAAAGCGAAGACATTTCATATTAAACATCTTCTTTATCGGCCAAATAAAAGAGGACCCAGATGTTCCCTCAAATGTGCGTTGAGCCATTTGGCGACTCGCTTGTAAACATCTTTATCCTGTCCGAAAGGATCTTCGGTGTCCCACAGAACGAGTTTATCGGAGTGGTTCTTCATGAGTTTGCTCATGGTGTTGTAAACGTAGGTATCCA
>WTAW01000438.1 GCA_013139435.1 Candidatus Aminicenantota bacterium
TTTGGCCTTGACTCAAATGTTCGATCGCAATTCTCAACTCCAGGTCTTCTATCGGTGGAACTTTCTTAAACCAGGGTTTGCTGATCGCGTAAAGCTCTCCCATGCTTTTGTTATACTCCGGTGTTAAAAAAGGCAGCACAAAAACAATCCCTATGACTCCGCCGTTTTTTCTCAGCGCGCGCAACATCTTATCGCTCGCATTGCGGCGATGCTCGTTCAAAGCACGGCATCCTGAATGTGAAAAGATCACAGGATCTTCACTGGTCTCTAACACATCAAAAAATGTCTTATCTGATACATGCGAGAGATCGATCACCATCCCGATCCGGTTCATCTCTTTCACAACTTTTTCCCCCAGCTCATTAAGCCCATTCCATTTTGGTTTATCGTTACAGGAGTCAGCCCATCCATGACTGATATTGTGGGTCAGCGTCATGGAGGAAACCCCTAAACTGTGGAATTTCCGCAAGAGATCCAAACTGTCTTCAATCGCATGTCCCCCCTCAATAGCCAATGGCATTGCGATCTTCCCACTCCCCACAATCCTTTCCACATCCGCACCTGTCCTTGCCAGCTCCACTGAGTCCGAATTCTTCTCTATCGCTTCATGCATCGCATCTATCATCTGAAATGTCTGTTCCGCACACTTATCTGGATAGAGAAAATTCTGCACAAAAAGAGCAACCACTTGCACGTCGACATACCCTTCTTTTAGCCGTGGAATATCCACATGTCCTGCTGGCAACCGGTCTCCGATGTCAAGTCCTTCATAAAGAACTCGATAAACCAAATCATTGTGGCAGTCCCAAACCAAAGCATCCCTGTGCAACTTGTCCACATCTTCCTCTGCGCGAAACTCTTTAGGCAAGAAAACCAACAAACACGCGGCAAGTACGAAAAGGATTAAATAAAGCCTATGTTTTTTCATCTCTAACTCCATTTTCATCTCAGATTTCACTAATCATGATATGGAACTTTGTCTCAATTATGCAAGTTCTTATCAATATGAATTCACATTTCTTTCAATGATTCGGTCTATTAGTCAGATGAAAATTGACATCGATTTTTCGCTTTGATATAAGCCCCATAGAGGAGATCTGATGAGGGCACATTCAGTAAAACCATTCATAGTCTTCCATCTGAGTGTGGGAACTCGCCTGGCCCTCCGAAAACTTGCTTTGCTGGATAATTTGGCTAAAGGGATAATATAATAGTCGCAGCCAATAATTTATTAGAGGTGATAAAACCATGCCACGAGTTCGATTAAAACAATTGGATCAATATCCGTTCAGCACAAAAATCGTTGTCCGCGTGACAGACCTGAATTACGGAGGACACCTGGGAAATAACAGCCTGCTGTCACTTGTCCATGAAGCCCGCGTGGCCTTTCTGGCTATCCATGGTTTCTCGGAGCTCGATTGTGGAGGAGTGTCCCTTACAATGGGAGATGCCGCCATCGTCTATCAGGGCGAAGCCTATGCCGGCGATTTTTTAAACGTCGATGTTGCAGCTGGAGAGCCCTCCAAAAGCGGCTTCCGCCTTTTTTATAGATTGGCCCGGGCGAGCGATGGCCAAAATATTGCATTGGTTGAAACAGGCATGGTGTGTTTCGACTACAAGGCCAAAAAGATCATGCCCCTGCCAAAAGCAGTGGAAGACATCTGTATATCAAAATAAAACACTAGCCTGGATTATTCACGAGTCATAGTCCAGGTTAAATGGGATTGTGAAAAAATTAAGTAGTCTTCAGAAAAATCCTCTTAGAATGTTGATCGCTTTTTATGTCTTAGTCATCTTCTCTTTATTTATTTCCCCAGAGGTCTCAAGCAAGAGTTTCAAATGCAACGCAGAGCCATCAAAGAAAATTTCGATCTCACCAACCTCCCAGGAAAAAAAAGAGATCACGATCCGTAATATCACCAAAGAGACCGTCCATTACACCTTCCATGAGGCAAGATCATACGGTGAATCTGGGGAAAGGAGCCTGGCTAAAGATGAGATCCACCGCTACTCAGGGGATGTGGCTCTCGACATCACATTCATGCATGGTGACGAAGAAATGTCGTATCGCATCGATCCTGGATCGGCCAATTCATTCCGCCACGATGAAAACAACAAATTAGATCTCTTTCAGGGCTCTCATGGTAGGACAGATGTCGTAGACCTTGCGCCGTATTTAGAGACACCCATATCTGTTGTGGAAAAGATGCTCGAAATGGCAAAACTGGATAAAGATGATGTGCTGTACGACATCGGCAGCGGCGATGGTAGGATTGTGATAGCCGCAGCAAAGAAGTACGGAGCTCGCGGCGTGGGACTTGAGCTCGACCCACAGTTGATCAGAAAATCCGAGGCCAACGCAAAGGCAGCGGGCGTAGAAAACCTCGTCAAATTTCGTATGGAGGATGCCACAAAAGCGAATCTATCAGAGGCTACCGTCGTCACGATGTATCTACTTATAGAGTCCAACGAACTGATGCGTCCACACCTGGAAAGGCAGCTCAAACTTGGAGCCTATGTCCTCACACACAATTACGCCATAGAGCAATGGGAGAATAAGCTGCTCGACTATGTTTCCTTAAAGGCCGAAGACGGCAAAGAGCACAGCATTTATCTTTACCGAAGGTAGCAAAAGGACAATAATTTTTTTTAAACTAAACATTTCAAACTCATTGAAATTGACATGTCGCTTGACATCGCCATATTCATTAATATATGTTTTTACACGTCTTTTAATTGCCGAAGATGGTTTCGGTTTAAAAGTCGAGGTTTGAAAGGGATGATTCTATTGATATCCTACGCCAACAAAATTATGGAATCCCACACATTGTTGCCCATGCATGCTGTGTCATCGACGCCCTGCATTTGGATATAGAATCATCCCTCCCCGTTTATTCACTGCATCCGCTCGCCCAGTCTGTTTATGATGTGAAGGCAAGTCGCCCCTCTTTCAGAACCGCTATTCTGTCCGCCATGAAGCTTATGATCTCTCGCTCGTGCGATATCAGAATATAGCCGATCTCTTTCTGAGCTTGCCATTCTTTCAGCAGATGAAGGATCTGTGCCTGCACCGAAATGTCCAGGGCCGATGTCGGCTCATCGAGGATGATAAAATCCGGCTCCAGAAGCAGCACTCGTCCCAGCGCCACCTTCTGGTTCTGCCCTCCAGAGAGCTGATGGGGATACCGGCAAAGAAAATCCTCAGACAGACCAACTGTCTGGAGCATGTCTAACAAAACCTCGCCTCTCTTTTCCGTGGGGATTCCTATTAATTCCAGAACTTGCTGGAAGCTTTTCTCCACTGTCTTTTTTGGATTGAGAGATCCCTCCGGATTCTGGAAGACGATCTGGACTTTCTTTCGGAATCGGGCATAATCGATTTTGCTAAGCTCCTCTATACTGTTTCCTGCAAAGAAGATCTCACCCCTCGTCGCTTTTTCAATCCCAGCCACAATCTTTCCCAAGGTTGTCTTTCCCGTTCCTGATTCGCCCATGATCCCCAGGGTTTCTCCTTTCTGCACTTCGAACGAGATATCCTCTAAGACATATCTTCTCTTTTTAGAAGACCTCCCGTTCCCATAGGCCTTCGAAATATTTTCAGCTTTCAGCGATAGAGAAAACATCGGATAATCCTTCCTGATTTTTTTATCGGCTCTGGCATTTCGTGGCTGCAAACCTCCAACCTCTCCGCACATCTGGGATGGAATCGACAACCCTCGGGGGGAGAGATCATCGAGGGCGAAGCTCCAGGGATCGGCGCAAAGTCGTGTGACGGCAGACTCTTCAAAAGCCCCCGGGCATAGGGATGAAAAGGCTCATCAAAAAAATCCGGCGAAAGAGCGATCTCCACGATCTGGCCACAGTACATAAGAGCCACTCTATCCGCGATATTTCGAGCGGCATCAAAATCATGCGTGATCAGGAACAGAGATGACTCTTTTTCTTCCTTGATCTTCATGAGCTCTTTTAATATTTCCTCTTTCAATTGGTCATCCAGTCCCTTCGTCGGCTCGTCCGCAATAATAATTTTCGGATGGAGTGCCAGAGCCAGCGCTATAAGTACCCTCTGATTCATCCCTTCAGAGAACTGAGAAGGGTACATGTGAAAAGCATGTTCCGGATCCTTAAATCCCATCCTACCGAGCAGAGACGTCGCATATGCCTTAGATTTTTTGGATGAGGCCCTTTTGTGGACCCTGAACAGCTCAGAGATCTGATCGCCAATGCGATACACAGGATTTAATGCCAGGGTCGGATTTTGGAAGATGATGGAGATCTCTTGTCCTCTGATATCTGCCAGCTCTCTCTCGGAAAGCCTGAGAAGGTCTTTATCCCCATAGAGAATCTCTCCGCTCAGATTGGCATTATCGGGGAGTAATTTCAATATGGAACTGGCGATGACGGATTTGCCGCAGCCCGTCTCTCCCACAAGTGCCAATGTTTCCTTCGACTCGTGGTCAAAGGAGACATCATCCACGGCCACCACCGTGCCCATCAAAGTTTCGAATGTGACTGTCAAGTGTTTGATATGTAAACAGCTCATTGTTCAGCTTATCCCCAGCACAGCCTGTTCTTTCTCTTCGAGGGAGTATCCCAGAAGAACGACCGAATAGACAAAAAACATAATGCACAAGCCTGGCGGAATGAACCACCACCACAAAGCATTGATGAGCCCTCCTTTTGTGAAAGCGAAGTTGATCATCATCCCCCAGCTCTTCATGGATGGATCACCGAGGCCCAGGAAAGAAAGCGAGGCTTCTGTGATCATGGCCGCTGCCACGGTGAGCATAAATTTTGGGATGACGATCTGGATGATGTTGGGAAAAATATCTGTAAAGATGATATGTTTATCCGAAAAACCCAGGCATTTGGAGCTGAGGACAAAATTCATCTCGCTAACCTGGAGTGATTTTGACCGGACGACGCGGGCCGTGGAGGTCCACCATAGAAAACCGATGACAAGCGCGATGATCCAAAAGCTCGGCTTGAGAAAAGCCGCAAGCAAGATGATCAATGGGATCCGGGGAATCATCAGGAAAACATCGGTGATTCCCATGAGGATCTCGTCTGTGACTCCCTTGTAATATCCTGCGAAAAGCCCAACACAAAGGCCGATGGCTGTGGCCAGCACGGCGGCGCCCAACCCTACGAGAAGAGAGACTCGGGAACCGTAAATGAGCTCGGAGAGGATGTCATGACCCAGGTCGTTGGTCCCGAGCCAATGTTCCACACTAGGAGGAAGATAAGGGTCAAACCGCTCCCAAGGGTCGTGGGGTGCAATAATATTGGCGCACAAGGCTAAGATAAAAAATACCAAAAAAAGAACGACAGCCAAGAGGGAAGAGAGACTCTTCTTTTGTGCAGAACCATTTTGGCGGGGCAACGCAGGTTTCTTCATCTCTGCTCCCTCACTCTCGGATCGATGATTCCATAGACGATGTCAGCAAGAAAGTTTGCCACCACTACCATTATAGTGATGATAAGAAAAATGCCTTGCAGCACAGGATAATCCCTGGCCAGGAGCGCATCAAATATCAGTGTACCCATGCCGTTCATGGAGAACACGATCTCCACAAAAAGCGCCCCACTGATGATAAACCCGATGTCGAGGGCCACGAGTGTGATCAAAGGGAGCGAGGCGTTTTTGAAAGCATGACGGAAGAGAATGCCACGATTGAGAAGGCCCTTTGCTCGTGCATAAAGGATGTAAAGCTTCCCCTTCTCTTGGATAATACTCCCCCGCATGATCATGTAGTTCCGCGACGCCAGAGAAAGCGAGAGCACTAAAACCGGGAGGAAGAAATGCTTGGCGATGTCGGTGAATGTCCCTGTCTCGTAGAATCCTCGCAGAGGGAAGATCCCGATCTTGAAGGCGAACACATAGAGGACGACGAGTGACAGAAAAAAGGGAGGTGTGCAGTAGATCCACAGAAAGAATGTGGTCAAGGTTTTATTTTTGGGATCGTTTTTCCCCCAACCCGAGAGTGCGCCGAGAATGGCTCCGAAAAGCGTCCCGAAGAGAATAGAAAGACCGACAAGAGCTGTGGTCCAGAATAGCTTGGATGCGATGATTTGTGAGACTTCTGTATGAAAGTGGAAGGAGTGTCCGAGATCCAACCGGATCACATCTCCCCAATATGTTACGTATTGAACAAGCAGCGGCTTGTCGAGTCCGAGCTCTGCTTTGAGGGCATCGATGGATTCCTGGCTGACGATGTAATCTTCACCCATAAGATTTGTGATGGGATCGCCGGGCATAAGACGGGGAATAAAGAAATTTATGGAAATAATGATAAAAAGAGCTAACAGATATCTCGCTATTTTTTTCATTTTTGTGCGGGTTCGATGTTGAGAAAATTATCGATGTTAAAAATTCCATAAAGGGGGTTGGTTAGCCAACCTTGAAATTTAGTATGGAAAGGGGTGACAAAAACGTTCCAATAAAGTGGGATCGCCGGGAGCTGGCCGTTGTAGTAATCCTGCACCTGGAAAGCAAAGTCTCTGAGTTTTTCTTTGTTGCGCGTCGATAGCAGGTCGTCGCAGAGTTTGAAAAACTTCGGATCATCGATGTTGTGGAGAACGCCCTCTCCTGTTCTGCGGGAATCAAAATATCCTGTGGCCCACCCGGCATGCATGATCATTCCCCATGGAGTTGTGCGAGCGATCGTGAGATCGTAACGGTATCTGTCCTTAAGATTGATCCAGGTGCTCGTGTCGACACTTTTTGTTGTTGTCTTTACGCCGACCGAACGCAAGTAGTCCTGGATCAATTCCGCGAGGCGTGCATGAACGGGACGGACAAGAAGAGTGAGCGCCAAATTTTTACCGTCATGACCTTCTCGGATCCCATCACCATTGTGGTCGCCATAACCGGAATCGTCCAGAATTTGTTTGGCTTTCTCAGGATTGTATTCGAGAGGAGTCGTGTCTTTATAGTGTTCTATGGTTGGAGGGAGGAATCCTCTATTTGGAATTTTTCCGTATCCTAAAGAATCCAGTTTGATGATCTCTCCATAATCGATCGCAAAAGAGAGGGCTTCTCTGAATCTCAGGTCGGACATCGGTGCTTTTCCAAGGTTCAGCCCAAGAAAGATCAGCCCGGTGCTCAGCTTTTCGATAAAATCAAATCGACTGTTTGCACGTATCTTCTTGAGATTTTGGTAGGGGTAAGATGAGGCATAGTTGTAAAAGACGTCGATTTCTCCTTTGTCCAGGGCCAGGGAGAGCACGTCGATATTCTGATAAATATGGACCTCAATGGCATCGATTTTCGGTTTTGGGCCTTTCCAGAAGGGATTTTGAGCGAAAAGGATCACCCCGCGGTTAAGGTCAATTTTTTGAATAAAAAAAGGACCGCATCCGACATTTTCTCCAGGATTTGTGTACTGCATCGGCGTGTCGATGCTCTGCCAGATGTGTTTGGGAAGCAATCTGTGAGTGGCCATTTCCACATCCAGCCTGGTGTAAGGGCGCTTGAGCTGCAGGATGACCGCTTTTTCATCAGAAATGGAGACAGTATCGATCGTGTCTTTCATCCATCCGGCAACGGGGCTTCTGTCCCGTATGTATTCGATGGTGAATTTTACATCTTCAGGGGTGACGAGTTCTCCATCGCTCCAGTAGAGATCTTCCTGAATGTGAAATTCCCATCTCATATAATCTGAGGATATGTGGATATCTTTTGCGATTTGTCCTACAATTCTCCCATCTGGTGTCATTTTCATTAAAGAAGGATTAGACAATTGGGCAAAAACAGATATGTAGCTGTCGAGGAATATGTTGGCGGATCTCACCCTGCCGGACGTCCCGATCCTGAGAATACGATTATTTTGATTTTTAGCAATGCCGTATCCTACGCGTGGGCCAGATCTGAGAATAGGAATGAGAATAAGAAGACATATCAGGATAAAAATTTTCTTAAAGGGTTTTTTCCCCAAGATTTGTGATGCTTGATTTAGAAATCGCATTCCTTATGTATAGCTATTCTCTTCTTTCCAAGTCAAGAACTCTCTTTGCTTTTTTTCTGAGCACAGCGAATCGATTTGAACTCTTTTTCCCCTATAAAACAAAATGGCTAATTAAAGAGTTTCCCCGTTTATCGCTGTTTATTGTTTACAAGAAAAAAGAAATTATCTTATTATAGTTACGGAGCATTTATCATGAAAGTTATTAGTGAATCTTTGAGCATGAGCACTAAGGGTTACAACGATATGATCGATGTCACAGAAGAGGTGAATACAAAACTCACTGAATCCGGAATCGAAGATGGCATTGTCACATTGTTTGTGCCGGGATCGACAGGTGGTTTTACTACGATCGAACATGAATCAGGGCTTGTTGAGGATTTTTCTGCGATGATGGAACGGCTGATCCCACAGGAAGCGCACTACCATCACGATGCAAAATGGGGCGATGGGAATGGATTCTCCCACGTGAGGGCAGCTCTCCTCGGGCCCTCTCTTACAGTCCCTATCAGCAAGGGAAGGTTAAGCCTCGGGACGTGGCAGCAGATCATATTTGTTGATTTTGACAATCGTCCGCGTTCGCGCAATATCATCCTGCAGTTCATGGGCGAGTAATGCGATAAATACAATGGCCGACATTAAAGACAAACTCAAACATCTCAAAAAAGAACGCGAAGTCCGTTCGAAAACGCAGCAGATCAAGGACACATGGTCGAAGCTCGACGATGAAGATGTCCTGTCCACAAAAGAAAAACTCGAACAACTCATCAGTCTCACCCGTCGTGAAAAATCTTCTGCGCCCCAAACTCCACAATTCGAACCTCAAGAACGCGAACCCCTCCAATTCATCGAAAATTCATACAATCTGGACACGCGCTACGGAAAAATCACTATTTCCTCCGGGCTTCAGATCAGCGGGGATCTCCTAGCCTGTTTGAGCAAGGATGAATCATTTCGTAATTTAGACCTCTCGACGGCCCTTTTTATCGACCTCGAAACGACCGGCCTTTCAGGGGGAACAGGGACGATCCCATTCAATGTCGGCATGGGCTACTACAAGGACGATAAATTCTGGGTGGCGCAATATTTCCTGGGTGAACTTGCTGAAGAAGAGCGCATGCTCCAGGAGATGGCCCAATTCTTTAAGGAGATGAATTTTCAATCGTTAGTCACCTATAATGGAAAAAATTTTGATATTCCAATCCTCGAAACACGCTTCATCCTTCACCGTCAGCCATTCCCATTGAATGACCTTCCGCATTTGGATTTTATGTATCCGGCCCGAAATTTGTGGAGACACAAATATGACAACTGCCGCCTCTCTTATCTGGCACAGGAAGTCGTCCGTACGGGGAGGACAGAAGATATCCCATCGTCTGAGGTTCCGTGGCGGTATTTCCATTACCTCCAAACTGGTAATTATGACCTGATCGAACCTATCCTCTACCATAATCAGGAAGATATCCTCTCTCTGTTGGGAGTCGTCATCGCTGGCGCTTCGATCTTTTTTGAAGAAGGGGAGGAGTGCCTGCCCGATGCCATGGATTTTTTCGGTGCGGGGAGAGTTATGGAAAAGATCGGCGATACAGAAAAATCGGTTGAATTCTTCCAGAAAGCCCTGGATGGTGATCTGACCGATGACGTGACCACCCTGGCAAAGATGAAGCTTTCTTACCATTTTAAAAAAAATCAGGAGTGGGACAAAGCTGTGGCCATTTGGAAGGAGATCACATCCTTAGAGGATATTTCGGCTGCGCACTTTTTCTCCTTCAGGGAACTCGCCATGTATCTCGAGCACAGGGAGAAGAATTATGAGGAAGCCAGGAATATCTCTGAGGAAGGGTATGTCCTCTCTCGTGGCGTCTCTTCCTATTACGAAAAGGACTTCGTGCATCGCCGCGCCCGCCTCAAAGAAAAGATAAAAAAGCAATCTGAGAAAAACAGCGAGCAATCTGCTAAGGACAGAAAAAAGTAATAATTATGTAGGGTCAGTTCCCCGAACGGACCGAAAATAAAAAGGAACGAACCATGAAAGCAATGCTCCTTAATAATTTTGCCCTCATAGAGCAGAACCCCCTTGAATTGACCGATGTCCCAATCCCAGAGCCTGGAACCGAAGACATCCTCATCCGCATCAATGTCTGTGGCGTCTGCCACACAGACCTCCACACCATTGAGGGCGAACTCCCCGACGTCAAACTTCCAATCATCCCCGGCCACCAGATCGTCGGAATCGTGGAAAAGATGGGGAGTGAAGCCTCTCGTTTCAAAGAAGGAGATAGAGTCGGTGTGGCATGGCTCTACTCGACAGAGGAAAATTGCAGATATGCCCAACAGGGCAAAGAAAACCTCTGCAACAATGCCCGCTTCACCGGATATCATGTCAATGGTGGCTACGCAGAAAACATCGTGATCCCCGAAAAATTTGCCTATCCCATCCCATCCATTTTTTCCGATCAGGAGGCTGCGCCTCTCCTCTGTGCAGGGATCATTGGCTACAGGGCTCTGCGCCTCAGCGAAGTTAAACCCAGTCAACGCCTTGGCCTTATCGGTTTTGGCGCATCTGCCCATGTGGCCATTCAAGTGGCCATTCATTGGGGATGCGAGGTTTATGTTTTCTCTCGCAGTGGAGAACATCGCGAACTGGCCCGAAAACTCGGAGCATCCTGGACAGGAACTTCAAACGAAGATCCACCCGCCAAGCTTGATAGCATCGTGAATTTCACTCCCGCAGGACCAACAGTTCTAGATGGCATGAGGTTTTTGGATAAAGGCGGAACACAAGCCTTAGCCTGTATTTACATGTCTCCCATCCCTGAGATGGATTATATAAAATATCTCTACCACGAACGGACTCTCCGAAGCGTGGCCAATGCCACTCGTCAAGATGGCAACGAACTCCTCAAAATCGCAACAGAGATCCCCATCAAAACCACCACCCAAATCTTCCCCCTTGAAGAAGCGAACCAAGCCCTCCAGCTCCTCAAAGACAGCAAGATCGACGGCGCCGCCGTCCTCAAAATCACAGAATAAAAATAGGAACTGGTTCATTTTCCCTCAGATGTAGGGTCAGCTCCACGAGCTGACCGATGTTAAGGCGACTATCTACAAACGATGTAGGGTCCGTTCCCCGAACGGACCGATATAGATATTATTGAAAATTTCTCCATGTTCCGTTATATTTATTACACCTTCAGAATTGAAGTGAACATGGTGCGCCCGTAGCTCAGCTGGATAGAGCGACTGACTACGAATCAGTAGGTCGGCAGTTCGAATCTGTCCGGGCGTACCAGTTT
>WTAW01000420.1 GCA_013139435.1 Candidatus Aminicenantota bacterium
GACTATCAAGTCAACAGCATCCATGAGATTCGAGGCATTCTAGAAAATTCAGACATCGAGGCGATCATCCTCGACATCGACCAGACCATCGTGCCTTTTGGTGAGACAACGGTCCCTGAGGATATTCATGAATTGATCCGTAGCCTTCAACCGAAATACCGCATGTGTTTTCTGTCTAATTTTCCTCATACAGAAGACCGGATCAAAAGAATCCGCGCCATCGAAGGACAACTCAAAATTCATGCGATATTCTCCGAACGGAGAAAACCTTCTCCAGCAGCCTTTCACCTGGCCCTGGAATATTTAAAGTCCGACCCGGAAAAGACAGTGATGGTTGGGGATAGAGTTCTCACGGACATTATCGGCGCCAACCAAATCGGCCTTAAGACAGTCTTGGTCGCGCCGCTGGATCGAAAAACTGATCCCTTTTTTATGGTGACACTCCCCCGCTTTTTTGAACGACCTTATTTAAAGCTCGGCAGGTTGCTATCTAGAAGTAAACCATAGGGACCAAGGATAGCGCTTTAAGGCTTCTTCTTTATCACTCCTGTGAGCGGAAATAGGATACTCCGTGTTTCAACCCGAAGGGTAAAAAATGTCGATTATGATGAAAGGCATATGCAAAGAGGCAAGATGATAAAAAATTGACTCGTGAAAAAGGCAATATGCTGATATTAGTATAGTTATCATAAATATCGACATTTTTTATGAATAATTCAGGAAAAAAGACTTGACATAGTGTTAAGTTATCACTATTATTAATATATGATTATGATTAATTTTCTATTAATATTAAAATGTTACTATGGTCAAACGAAATGATCGATCAAAATAAACAGACTTCACTCGGGAGGAGGTTATAACCTTGAACCTGATAAGCGAAACCAATAAAAAATTTCAGAAGGAATTGAACTCGGGAACATCATCTCTCGTTTTATTAGGTGTGCTCGATCGTGCAAAGGAACCCATGTATGGGTATCAAATTGCAAAACTTATCGAAGCACACGATAAGAGCGTTCAGATGATGAAACAAGGGGCCCTCTACCCTGTCTTGCGTTCTTTAGAGAACAGTGGATTGCTGGAAAGCCATGTCGATCCTTCGGTCTCAGGCCCGCCCAGGCGTTATTACAGGATCACCAAGTCCGGGCATGATACGCTCAAAGCTTGGACCCAGATATGGGATCAGACAAAAGCTTTTGTTGACACAATTCTGGAGGGAAACGAAAATGTATGAACGTGTTGACGAATACTTGGATCAGCTGAAACAAGAACTCAAAGGCTGCGATCCCGCGCTCATCCAGGATGCCCTCTCTGACGCCGAAGAGTTTTTGAGAACTGCACTCACGAGTACCGGAAAAGAAAACCCCGGTATTTCTGAGGGAGAGGCACTCAGTCCCATCATCGACAAATACGGAAGCCCCGATGAGATCGCATCGGCCTACAAAGAAATTGAATCCCGCATCTCACCATCTCTAACATCCTCAGTTCCTCAAAGAGACCGCTCTCCCCTAATAAAATTCCTCTGTATTTATGGTGATTCTCAAGCATGGGCCGCGGCTTTATACCTAGTCTTCTCAGTTGTGACCGGAAGCATTTTTGGCCTCTGGACTCTTTTTGGAGCTGGATTGTCACTGGTCACTCTCATTTTAATCATTGGATTACCATTGTTGGGCTTATATCTCCTCTCACTCAGGGGGATCGCCCTGATCGAAGGCCGAATTGTCGAAGCGCTCCTGGGAGTCCGAATGCCACGAAAGCCAATATTCATCCAGAAGGGTCTCAGTCTGTCCAAAAAACTCAAAGTTCTTTTCACCGAATCCCTCACTTGGAAAATATTCATCTATCTGATCACCAGGTTTCCCCTAGGTCTTGTATATTCCTTCGGCCTTTTAACTCTGATTGCCTTCTCTATTAAATTTATGGCTTATCCTGTGCTTGGGCCTGTTTTTGATCGGGCCTTGATCACACTCGGGGGACATAAATACTATACTTCTGTCTTTTTATACCCTGTTGTTTCTCTTTCTGGTTTTTTCGTGCTCGCCCTCACCTTACACCTGGCAAAGCTTGTTGGAAAACTGCAAGGCAGATACGCAAAGTCCATGTTAGTCAGAAAGGAGCCAGACAATGAAGGAAAATAAAATGGTAAAGGACGACTACCTGAAGGATACGATTTTGAATAAAAATGTGGACGATTACCTAAACCGTCTCAAAAAAGAACTCAAGGGGAGCGACCCCGCACTCATTCAGGACGCTCTCTCGGATGCTGAGGAGCACTTGAGATTTGCACTAGACACCGCGAAAAAAGAGACTCCTAACATTGCAGAGGCTGAAGCACTCGTTTCGATCATAGACAAATATGGCAGCACCAGTGAAGTGGCGGCTGCCTATAAAAAGATCGAAACTCATCTCCAGCCGGTTTTTGCTCCTGTCAGTCAACCTGACACACGGCCTTTTCTCTCCAGATACTTCAGCATTATCGCCGACCCTCGAGCATGGGGGGCCTTTTTGTACATGATATTCTCGGTACTCACAGGAAGTCTCTTTGGATTGTGGGGGCTGTTTGGGTCAACCATTTCGTTTGTTTCGTTGATCCTAGTCATCGGCATTCCAATAACCGGTCTATTCCTTCTTTCTGTCAGGGGGATCGCCCTGATCGAAGGGAGGATCGCGGAGGCACTGCTCGGGGTACGGATGCCGCGAAAACCCGTTTTCATCAGGCGCGGTCTCGGTCCCCTGGACAAATTCAAATCCCTCATTAGGGACCCCTACACATGGAAGTCTCTTGCTTACCTTGTGCTCATGTTCCCCCTCGGTTGGTTCTATTTCGGCCTGAGTGGATTTGCTTTTGCCCTTGCTCTCTCTTTCATTTTTGCGCCTATTCTGGAATTAATCTTTCACCTGCCCTTGGAACTGTACGGCACAGATGCTTTCACACCCGTAGGGATGCTACCCATTGTGACTCTCGCAGGGATAATTATGATAATTCTGACATTACACCTGGCAAAATTCATCGGGAGGATACACGGTTTATATGCAAAATATATGCTGGTCAAAAAATAAGGTGCCCAAATGAGTATTCCGAAAGCACAATGTAACATTCAGATATTGAGCCAATTATGATAAGTATCGACATTTTTTACGAATAATTCAGGATAAAA
>WTAW01000022.1 GCA_013139435.1 Candidatus Aminicenantota bacterium
GGATCTCGAGAAGATCATAAAAAGGTCTGCTTCCATTCTCGATGTCGATGTCAATGATAAGGGAGCTCACCAGATCGCTCTCCGCTCGCGGGGAACTCCCCGAGTGGCCAACAGGCTGCTGCGGAGAGTCAGAGATTATGTTGACGTCAAAGCCGAGGGTAAGATCACTGCTGAAGAGGCCACGAAAGCCCTGGATATGATGGAAGTGGATGTTCTGGGACTGGATGAGGTGGACAGGAAGATCCTCTCGACCATCGTCGAAAACTTCGGTGGAGGCCCGGTTGGGATCACCACGATCTCCGCAGCTATCGACGAAGAGAAGGACACCATCGAAAGCATTTACGAGCCCTTCCTTATGCGGATAGGATTCCTGGAACGAACGGTGCGCGGCCGCAAGGTCACTCCCAAAGCACTGGAACACCTCGGTTATTCCCCCGGCTCATCTTCTCCTCAAGGTGACCTCTTTAAAAAAAAAAGATGAATCAAACAGTTCGATGAGAACTGTTTAAAAACAAGGAGGACCGAGTGGCATACACAGGAACGTGTCTAAACATAGACTTATCAACCGGCAAAAGCGAAATCAAACCCGTAGATAAATCACTGCTTGAAAATTATGTCGGTGGCAAAGGGATAGGGTTTGCACTGTTGGAAAAGTATGCGCCGAATCCGGATCCTCTCGGTCCAGAAAACCCTCTAATATTTGTCAATGGCCCTTTTACCGGGACAAAAGTCCAAACCAGCGCGCGGACGTGTATGGTGATGAGGTCTCCTTTAACAGGGTCCATACACGATTCCCATTGTGGCGGACGTTTCGGGCCCCGTCTGAAAGCAGCCGGTTATGACTACGTCTTTATCACTGGAAAATCTGAAAAACCTGTTTATCTATATATCACCCATAAGGGCGTTGATATCCGAGATGCCACCGCTCTTTGGGGCAAGGGCATTTTTCACACAAACGATACATTGCTCAAGCAACATCCCGGAGTCGAGCCTAGAGTCGCCTGTATCGGTCCTGCAGGAGAGAACCTGGTTAAGATCGCCTGTATTGGTGTGGACAAGTACAGGCAATATGGCAGAGGAGGAACAGGCGCCGTGATGGGATCAAAGAACCTCAAGGCCGTGGTTGTCGATGGGGATAACCCTATCAGGTATTCTGATCAGGACAAATTCATGGAGCTGAACAAACAGCTCACACGAAATATCCTGACCAACGAGGGCGTTATCTATCGCCGCCAGAAAGGAACCATGAAATGGATTCGACAGGCCCAGGAGTATGAATTCCTGCCCACGAAAAACTTCCGGAAGGGTGTCTGTGACAAATTTGAAGGAATCTCCTCAGAGACATGCCGCAAAGAGCTCAACTGGAAGGACGTGGGCTGTTTTAACTGCGGCATACGCTGCTCGAAGATCGCCACATGGAATGGTCATGAGATCGAAGGCCCCGAATATGAAACATCCGCCTTCCTCGGCTCCGGATGTGAGATCTCAGACTGCAAAGACTTAGCCCTGGCAAATGTAATCTGTGACGATCTCGGGATCGACACGATCAGTGCAGGAGTCACTTGTTCTTTTGCGATGGAGTGTTATGAAAAAGGGCTTCTGAACGATTGGCATGGGATGGAACTCACATGGGGAAACGCAGAAGCCCAAAGAGAATTGCTAAAGAGAATGGTATACAAGCAGGATATTGGACAAATTTTTGCTGATGGGACCAGAATTGCCGCCCAAAAGATCGGTCAAGGCAGCGAGGAATTCGCCATCAATATCTTCGGGATGGAAATGTCTGGCGTCAATCCCTTGGGATCCCTGTCCATGGGCCTTACCCTCTCCATAGCAGACTTTGGCAGCCATACACGTTTATGGCTCAATGAACTCGAGATGGGGCCTGACTTTCAGATCGAGGATCTTCCTCAGGCGGTGGCTTCAGGACTCGACACAGTAAATATCCGAAACTCTATGATCGTGTGCGATTTTGTACCCAGCGGGCTTGAGGAATTGGTGCCCGTACTCAATGCAGCCACAGGATCTAAATATACGCCACAATCTCTGTTGGAAGTGGGGACAAAATTGACCCATCTGGCAAGACGATACAACTTGAGAAATGGACGAACCCATAAGGATGACATTCTTCCGGAACGGTTCTTTAAAGACACATCCTGTGCTGGCTTTATGAGAGGCAAGGTCTTGGATAAGGAATTTTTTAAAGGTCTTATCCAGCAATACTATGCAATCCGTGGATGGACTGAAAAAGGCGAACCCACAGACCAAGTTCTCAAGGAGTATGATCTCCTGCGCGATTAATCCCTATCAATAATTAACTAAAATGATAAAACTGTTTTATTAGACTTAAGCAAATAGACTTATTCAAATGCATGTCTCTGATTTTGACTACAATCTTCCTAAAGAGCTGATCGCTCAAGTCCCCCTCGAACGAAGAGATCAATCCCGGATGATGGTTCTGGACTGCGATGATGGCAAAATCATCCATTCCCATTTCCAGTATTTTCCGGACTATCTCAAAGCTGGGAATGTACTGGTCTTGAATAACTCGAAGGTGATCCCAGCAAGAGTTTGGGGTCAGAGAAAAGACTCGGAGATCGAGTTTCTCTTCCTCAAAGAAATCCAGAAGAGAGTATGGGAAGTTCTCTGTCGCCCCGCAAAAAAAGTCAAGCTAGGTGATATCATCCACTTTTCATCCAGGCTTCAAGGGGAGGTCATTAGAGAGGAAACAGAGGGCCGGAGACATATCCGTTTCGCCACAGAGGATGTCATATCTGAACTTAGAACCATAGGTTATGCACCCCTTCCCCCCTATATCAAACGAAAAAAATCTCAGATTGACATTCGATCAATAGATCTGGATAGATACCAGACTGTCTTCGCTCAAGAGGAAGGCTCCATTGCTGCACCGACCGCAGGCCTTCATTTTACTCCCGCTATGTTGAACTCTATCAAAGCAAAAGGCATAGAAGTGGCAGAGATCACCCTGGACGTGGGTTTGGCCACTTTTCAACCTGTTCGTGCAAATCGCGTCAAAGATCACACAATGCTCGAAGAAATGTATACGATCAGTGAAGACGCTGCGAAAGCCATAAACAATGCCAAAAAAAAGAAAAGGCCAGTGATCGCTGTGGGAACCACGTCTGTCCGCGCGCTAGAAAGCGCTTTCATAAAAGATGGAGTCAAACCAGGAACACATGTGACCGATCTTTTTATCTATCCCAGCTACTCATTCCGCGTTATTGACAGGCTCCTCACTAACTTTCACCTCCCCAAATCCACTCTATTGATGCTGGTCTCAGCTTTTACTGGGCTAGATTTCCTGAAAGAGGCCTACACAGAGGCCACCAAAAAAGAATATAGATTCTACAGCTACGGGGACTGCATGCTCATCCTCTAAATATCATTTATATATATGCAATACCTTTTAATATTCTCAAGCTTCTATCTTCTTTTTATCGCTGACTCAGCCTGAATGGGTTTGATATGTTAATCCAAATGATTAGGATGGGATTTCACAAATGAAGGAGGGAAAAAGATGCAAGCTTTGATTCAACTCTTGGCTCGATTTTTTATCGCATTTATTTTTCTGATGAGTGGTCTGGGGAAAATTATGAACCTCTCGGAAACACAGCAGTACATGGCTCTATATGGGATGCCTTTAACGTACGTTTTTTTGATTGGTGCCATCTGTGCGGAATTACTCGGTGGATTATCCGTGCTCACAGGATACAAGGCCAAATGGGGCGCTTTTGTTTTGTTTCTCTTTTTGATCCCTACCACCTTGATCTTCCATACGGAATTTTCGGATC
>WTAW01000142.1 GCA_013139435.1 Candidatus Aminicenantota bacterium
AATTTTGCCAACTCCAGCTCTCTGGCTGTGCTCTTGATCGCCAAAAAACCCCCAAAAAGAAGCGCAACAATGATAACGGCCAATGAGATGAAATAGATATTCTTGATCAAACCCAACTGCTTTTGAACAAATCCAGGATCGGCCTGATAGATCTGAACCTCCCAGGGAGGAAAGTTATCCTCAAAGCCCTTAGAATAGCCCAATTCAGGGGAAGAGTCCTGGAAACGAGCGAAATCTTCTCCAGCCACAACTTTCCCCATTTCATCTCTGATCTGGACATAAGACGCTTCCCTTAATGGAAGACTCTTGAATATTGAGGGGAGTATTTCTTGCTTTAACACTTCGGCATCCATTGTTATCCCAAAAACCAAGTCTTTGCCGAGATGCCCATAAGCCACCAAATAGAGCTCACTCCCAACAATTTCAGAAAGATGGTTTATATTCCCTGAATTTACATTTGCTGCTGTTTTTCGGACTTCAATTAAGGGAACAATTCTATTGGAAATATTCTCTATCGTAAACATCTCGGCAAGCCGTCGTTCTTCAAGCTGCGAAGGCTCTTCCCACCTATCCGCAAGGCTTTTTGCTTCCTCTGTATCTTCGAGGCTATCCAAACAAGTTTTAAACAGAGTTTTTACTTTGGTGTTGTAGAAGTTAAATTGGGTCCGGCTCAAAGGCCAACGGGATTCCAAAAGCGCCTGATAGAATTCGATGAAAGTTTCGGCTGCCTCCACCCTTTTGTTTCTGTTTAAATTGATATTTCCTATCTGATACAAGGCCATGAGGCCGACCGGAATTCCATCCATTCCCGCATCGATCGGGTCTTTCTTCAGAATTTCTCTGTATGTGTCAATGGCCCTACGATAGTTCCCTGATTTCGAGTAACATCGACCGATATGGTTCAGAAGAACCAAACGAGAAGCCAAATCTATTGAGGACCTGATGAGCTGACGATAATATCTGATCGCCTGAGCATAATTTTTTGCCCTGAATTCATTGTCCTCTGCATTTTGAAACGTATCAAGAGATGATATGTTTGGGCTAAGTCCCCTGATCTTTATTTCCCCTGTTGGGTGGTAAACAGGTTTAAGCCGAGGGAATTCGATCGTGTTGCTTCCTTTAATATAAAAGATCTCGGACACAAGCTCTTCATCTTCCGCAATTTGATTACAAACCTGAACAAATTCACTGTCATCAGGTTGAAGAGATGTGTTTGCAATCCGGCTGAAGATTCGGCCTTCAGCTTCAGAGATCATCAAACGCGTTTGATTAGTGATGAATTCTGCGGAGCGCCTCTGCTCCTCCTCTAATTCTCTTTCTCTGACTAACTTTTCTCTTCCCGCCTCCCGGATGGCAAATATGGTCAGGATGACGCTCAGAAGTAGGATGATTCCTGTAAAAATGATTACGGCTTTTCTTTGCCAGTTCAGAGTTACTTTCATCTTCAGTTGTTGAGTTTTGTGCCTAGAGAACAAAAGATTAAGGCTCTAATCGATAGATTTTTATCTCCCTTGGAAACGCGAAAAGCTTATTACAGGTCCCATTCGAAGTCAAACTGTGACAATGTCTACAACATCGTAACATGAAAATGTCATATTCTTAGCAAAGCGAAAATGTCCTGTTTTTCCTTCCTCTTATATTATAAAACTCAGGTCTTAACGGTGTGTTAAGGAATTGTGTAGATATGGTTAAGATTCAGTTACGGACATGTAGGGACTGTTTCCCAATCGGTCCGTTCTTGGATAGAGACGGTTCTATTTTCTGAGCTTTGGGGACGGTTCTATTTTCTGTGAGATGTAGGGACTGTTTCCCAAACGGTCCTCTGTGCGGTCCGTTTGGGGAAGGAACCCTACAAAAATAGAACCGTCTCCTTTTTTATGTTTATCTTCGGGTCAACCTAATTCCAAATATAACGATTCCCAGTCTCAGTCTTCGTACTTTGAAAGCTTTTTGCTAATCCAATACCTGAAAACTGGATTGGTAAATTCATAGTCAGGGCCATTTTTCTCTAATAATCCTTTTTCATCCATTCTTATCAGAGCAGCACGAACACCTGACGTTGAACTCAGGTTATGTTTCTGTAAAAACCTCATCGAAAGAATTTTTTCTCCTGTTTCTTTGGTTGCAAGGGCTATCAATACCTGAAGCTCTAACCGACTCAGTAATTCGACTATGTTGATGAATAACTTTTCTTCCCTTGCAGTCAATATGTTTATGGCATGAGATAATTTTTTCTTATCTGATTTTGAATTCTCAGGAGTCATATCCCATAGCACATTGCATAAATATTGAATATAGTGGGGACTCCCTCTTGAAAAATTATATATATCAGCTATCACATCGCCGCTTATTCTTTTTTGGGACTTCAGAAATTTCCTGTGAATAAACTTCGCGAATTCTTCCAAAACGATGGGTTCAAGCGGAAAATGAAGGGCGCTATTGTACAACGGACTTTCTTTTTTTGTGAAGAAATTGGCCATCATATTCTTCTGACTTCCAGCAAAAATGTACGAAACATTCTTATGTTTTTGGATGTAACTTCTGATCTTATGTTGCCACTTTTTGTCTGAATATTTTGAGACCTCTTGAAATTCATCCAATACAATCACTACCGGTCTTTTTTGTTTTTCTGCGATCTTTTGGGGAACATCCAATATTTCTTCAGCTATATGAGCGACATATCCTTCTCTATTTACACCAAACTTCAGAGTCGGATTTCCGTCATTGCCTATAGTTACAGAGGGAGCAAGACTCGAAAAAAAAGTTTTTGCAATATCGATCAGTCTTTTTGTTGTCGTTGCGGTAGCCATGGCTACTTTTTTGGCTAATTCTCTTAAATAGTCTTCCTCGCTATTGGTTGGAAATAAATCAATGTAACAGGTGATCGCATGAGAGCGTGTTTTGCTTATGCATTCAAAAATTAAAGAGCTTTTGCCATATCTTCTTGGAGAATAAAACCAAACATTTTCAGAATTAAGCATATATTTTGAGAGTTCTCGTATTTCATCTTTTCGATTGCAAAAAGAATCTCCTGTAACAATTTCACCGTATCTGAATGGATTCTCGCTCACTTCGTTTCTCATTTAGGATTATATTCCTATTGCTAATTTTTAGCAACACTTTTTTAGCAACTAATTTTCAGCAAAGTTCTCTTGCATAATTCTCTATATAGACGGGCATAATGTACATAAAATCTCACGAAGGTTCGTTTGGATTATAATTTGCTGAGATTTTATTATAGAATAACCTACTAATTTAAAAATTTATTTATCACTGACAAGTTGAGCGATTGTCAACTTTTGGTTTCCTGCTCAGCCTGACCTATCCATAAAAAATGCCGACACCATTTTCCAGCTCAAATCATACAAAAATAATATAGGACTTTTATGCACTTCATTTGTTGAGGAAATGTTGAGATATTGTGAAGATTTAGCTATTTAATGGGGACGGTTCTATTTTCTGTGAGATGTAGGGACCGTTTCCCAAACGGTCCGTTCGGGGAACGGACCTTAAAAAAATAGGTGACAGGCCCCTTTTTTCTTCACCCCTAGAAATAGGTGACAGTCCCCTATTTTATTTCTTGTCAGATGGCAGGATGTTTTCCATCATCCAGACTTCCGTTGGTCCTGCTTTTGAGAAATCTGGAAAACCCCAAGAAGCAAAAGCGATATGTTTACCATCAGGATGCATAGTCAGGTTAAAAATCAACCATACTCCAAGCTCGATTTCCTGAGGTTCCCCTCCCTCTACCGGAATGGACCACAATGACCACTTGAACTCTTCCCTGTTATTAAAATCAATTTTTCCTTTTGGTTGGAACTTAGGTAGGAGTATAAATCTTCCATCAATAGACCATATGTGAGAAAGATAGTGACCCGTCCGTTGCACAAAGGTGTAAAGCACTCTGGACTCTCCACCGGAAAGCGGTAAAATTCTCAGCTCTCTTTTTTGAGGTTTATTATTGAGAATGGCTAACCACCCTCCATCGCGTGAGAGAGATATCGAAAAGCGCTTATCTTTATCCTCACGATAGAGTGACTTCTCTTCACCTGTTTCGAGGTTTTTAGCTAGGACCTCACAAAAACCATCTCCCCTACCCCCTAGCACATAAAAAATTGACTTTCCATCCAAAGACCATTCACAGGATCGTTGAATAGATTTATCTATTACAACCGGTTTTGCCTCACCAGTTTGAACATCGATTGTATAAAGCCCCAAGCTTTTTTCATCATAAGCACCGGTGATAAGAAGGAAACGGCCATCGGGAGACCAACAGGGAGAGCCGTACACATTGAGCTTTGTTGCAATCTCTACATTTTCACCTTTTTCAAAAGAGTAAACACAAAGAACATTACCAGCCGACAAAGGAGTCTTGCGCCAAGCCCTTATGTTACGCTTCGACACGTAAGCAAGGTATTTCCCATCTGGCGAATAGTCGGGACAATCGTTCATCCCTTCATAGTATTTGATGGCTTTATTTGGAGGAGTAAGGATTTCGCCTTTTTCTGGATCGAATTCTATACTATAGATATCACGCATGGTCTTTAAGTGAATATAGCAAAAAGTGCCCTTTTGTGTGATTCCAAGTGGTAAAATATATCCCACATTCGATTTCACCAATTCCGGCATGCCGCTGTTTCCTTCTTCATCAACTGCTAAGGTCCACAAATCCCAGGTTCCCTTACGATTGCTGGAAAAAAGAATGTGTTTTCCATCGGGCAAAAAACCGAAGAAGTAATCATCAGCGGGATGTTCGACCAGCTGGATTTCTTTCTTTCCATCAGCGGATAGAAGGTATATATCGTGTTTAGAGGATCCTTCACTTTCGAGAAAGTCATAGACAATGTACTGGCCATCCGGAGAAAAGCGTACATTATAAATATCTGTCGGTTTGCTGCTATCCAATGTTTTAAGCGTCGTTACGGATCCATCCTTTACAGAAATCAACACGATCTGTTTTTTCAACTTTTTTTTCTCATCTTCTATCCAGTTTATTCCTAAAATCTGCGTGCCATCTGGAGACCAATCACAAACTTGGCTCGCATTGGAGTCCTTGACAATATCAAGATCGCGGAGCTTCGATCCATCTGGTTCGACAACACGAATCCCTACAAATGCTGGTTTCTTCATATAAAACCAATTGAAAGCTATCTGCTTCCCATCAGGAGACCATTTGGAATTGAGAGCGAAATCGTTTGACTTCTTCCAGGATCCTTTGTTTGTAAGACTGCGTTTTTTGCCCGTGTTTAAGTCTTGAACTGCAAGATCGCCTGAATCCCAATCCACAAAAGTAATATATCG
>WTAW01000163.1 GCA_013139435.1 Candidatus Aminicenantota bacterium
ATCCACCTCCTGCAGGACCCCCCTTGATCACGTGAAGATAATAGTTGTTCTTCCATCCGTTTGAGCTGTCCTGATCCCGATAATAGCCGATCGCCAAGTTTTCCACAGGAATGTCCATTTCGTAACTGTCGGAATTAGTCATCCCGGCAGGTTTTTATATGTTCTCGCGGATGTAATCGAAATAACTCTGTCCGGTCACACTTTCGATGACCACGCCGAGGAAGAACATGCCCGTATTGCTGTATCGGAAGCGCTTGCCAGGCTCAAAGGCCAGTTTCTCATCCTTGACAAGAGGTTTGAAATCCTCGAGAGCCCGGAAACGTGCTCGTGATCCATTCATAAAAGTCTCGTTGAAATAACTCCCTAGTCCAGAGGTGTGGGTCAACAAATGGTGGATCGTCACTTTCGATGTGATCTCTTCGGGCAGCCACGACTCGTCCACATATTTGCTTATGGGATCTTGGAATGAGAGTTTGCCCTTCTCGGCAAGCTGGACGATCGAAGTCGATGTGAACATTTTGTTCATCGAGCCCAGGTTGAATTTGGTATCGATGTTGTTGGGCACGTGAAAGCGCTTGCTGGCTTCGCCACAGGCATATGAATACAAGACATCTTCCCCCTTGGCGATCAGGACCGTTCCCGAAAATACATCACGCTCACACAAGCGCGTCATCAGTTCTTTGACTTCTTGGATGATATCTTCTTCTGTGAGGATGGATTCGGTGACATTTGAGGGTGTTCGGGCATCACCAAAGCGAAGAAAGCTTACAAGACAGCTCTCCTCATCGGCAAACCGCACCACAATAGAGCGCCACGAATCAAAATTCTTATCCTTGAGGATGATGACGGTTTCTCCTTTACGTTCGGGAACGTAAGTGCGGATGCTGTGGAACGTCAAGCCTCCGGTTTCGCGAAAGGTATTAAGAGACACATCGATGTGTTCATCCATGGGGGCATAATTTCGGAATTTTTCCGAACATTCCTCTTCTATGAAACGCCGGATCCGGTCAGGATCGTTTGAGTTAAAAGTATCGATGATTGATTGGATCCGTTCGCCTTTTTTCCCTGCAGGCAAGACCGACTCGTCTTTGTAACTGATCTCACCCGGTTGTTGGGCGGTGGCAAAGCTTACAAAAAACACACACAGAAGTGTTGTTAAAAGAATCTTGCGTGTCATGATCGCTCCTACTCCCATGGATTTGAAAATAGTACTATTCATATAGCTCTATTATGCTTAAAAAAATCTTGGATACAAATAGTAGTACGTGAGAGAGATTGAATTCGTTGCTCTTTTTGTAAAATGGAAGATTTAAGGACTTTTTCCCAAGTTAGTCCTAACTTTCATCCTTAAGTGTCTGTATTTTTGACATGATGAGCTGAGCTAATTCTGAGTAGCCTTTCTTCTCTTTGACCAAAGGGGCATAATCGTCATACTGGATCGCCTTCCCGAATCTCACTTTTAGTCTTCTTTGAAATAGGGCGCATTCCAGGAGGCGTTCGCCGTTTTCGACATAAATGGGCAGGATGGGAACTTTTGTTTGGGCAGCGATGAAAGAAATCCCCCTTTCAGGAGTGCCCAGTTGTCCTGTTTTTATGCGCGTGCCCTCAGGGAAAATAAGGAGCGGCATTTTTTGATCGAGGAGTATGCGAATGCATATTTTTACGGAGGAGACATTTGATTCGCCCCGCTTTACGGGAAACGAATTGAGTTTCTTGATCAAATCTTTAAGGATGACTTTGTGAAAAAGTTCTTCCTTGGCAAAAAAGGCAATCTCACGTTTCAAGAGCGATCCTATTAAAGGTGGGTCAGTAAACGACGTGTGGTTGCTGGCAGCGATAAATGGCCCGGATTTGGGGATGTGTTCTCTTCCTTTTACGGAAACATGGAAGATGAGACGCGAAACAGATTGGCAAACAACATAGGCAAATGTGTAAAAAGGCTTCATTCTTGAAACAATCCCAGTATGAAGTTAGTGAGGACATATTCTTTCATCGTTATTTAGATTATATCTAGAAGCATTTAATTTCAACAAAGTTCTGTGGGCTCAAACAGCATGAGGAATCTATATATCGACTGGTTTGATTTTCATTGGGGGTTTTCATTCCGTTGACAAGGGAATATTTGGATGTGAGAATAGAAAAGAAGATATAAAAAGTTAACATGAGCAGTGAAATCGAAGTAGATGTCACCTGTCCCGCTTGTCTTTTTAAAGATGTCGTCCCTGTGTTCACATCCGTAAATGTGACGATGGACCCGGATTTAAGAGACAAGATATTCGATGACGAATTGAATCGCTTCAACTGTCCGAACTGTGGGAGGAGCATGGTGCTCCCTATAAATCTTATGTATCACGACATGGATTTAGAGTTTGCTGTGTGGTTCAGCCCCCAGAGTGCAATGTCCGAGGAAGAGAGATCGGTGGTTGATAAAGTGGCACGATCGATGGATATCGGCGATTACCTCAGTAAAGCCCCAACTGCGTTCACCTGGGAGGACTTTAAAAATAAGATCCTGGAGTTTGAGCAACAGGAGTAAAAAGGGAATAAAAGGGGACTGTCACCTTTTTTATTCGTTAACCCGTTTGGCTTCGAAGATGCCGTTGGGCTGGATAAACTCCGCAGCTATCACGTTGTCCTTTTCATCTGTTAAAAACTTCACGCTGACAATTTTAACCTGCTTGAAGATAAACTCATCGCCGAGCACAGGAACCAGATCATATTACGGCTGTCCTGGCAAGAAAAGCGTCAGGCTGTCTCCTTTGAGGCTTACTGTGAATGTATCGTTGATCAAGGTGTACTTTCCGACAAA
>WTAW01000221.1 GCA_013139435.1 Candidatus Aminicenantota bacterium
GCGCTTCGAACCGGTCGAGTCCCGCATAGGGACCTGCATTTGTGTTGAGCGTGCCGTCGGGATTTAAGATATTGATGATACCGATCTTAGTACGGTGACGTGTCCAGACGTCGTAATCGTTGGGGTCATGGCTAGGGGTGATCTTCACACACCCCGAACCGAGCTCGGGTTTGGCCCATTCATCCAGAATGAGGGGGATCTCTCGCTCGACCAGCGGGAGAAAGATCTTCCTTCCCTGCTCTGTCATTTCTTTGAGCTTGAGGAGATGGGGCAATAGGTTTTTTTTTGCGTTCTTCCACTTCTTGAAGGGTTTCTTCCAGCTGGAGCTTTTCCTTTTTGGGCGCGCTTTTGATGCGTTCGGAGAGGAGGCAACTCAGTCTGTCGAGTTCGCCTGCGGGGTCGGGATGGCAAGCGACGGCCGTATCGCCGAGCATGGTCTCCGGTCGGGTGGTGGCCACGACCACATGCTGTGGCTCGCCGGGCTTGGGATCGATCACAGGATAGCGCATATGCCAGAAGTGGCCCTGGATCTTCTCATAGACGATCTCATCATCGGACACAGCAGTCTGCAGTTGGGCATCCCAGTTGACAAGGCGATCTCCATGATAGATGAGCCCTTGGCGGAAAAACCGGAAAAAGGCCTCGCGGACGGCGCGAGTGCAAACCGCATCCATGGTGAAACGCGCACGCTCCCAATCGCTGGAGCTGCCCATGCTCTGGAGCTGCTTGATGATCCGCTGCTGGTATTCGTCCTTCCAGGCCCAGATCTTCTCGACGAGGGCCTCCCGGCCGATATCATGGCGGGTTTTCCCTTCGAGCTCGAAAAGGCGCTTCTCGACGACAGCCTGGGTGGCGATGCCCGCATGGTCGGTGCCGGGCATCCAAAGGGTGTTGTCGCCAATCATGCGGTGCCATCGGATCAATAAATCCTGCATCACATTGTCCATGGCATGCCCCATATGAAGGGCCCCGGTCACGTTGGGAAGCGGCATCATGATCACGTAGGTATTTTCTCTATCGTCAGGGATGGCGGCAAAGGCATCGGCCTCCATCCAGCGGCGATAGATCATCTCCTCATACAACGAATGATCATAGTGCTTCGGTATCTCTTTTTTCATCTTTACTTTTTTACCACAACTGGGGACAGGCCACAAGCATAAGTGGGGACAGGCCACAAAAAATTGTTGATTTATTTAGATTTAAGTCATTTTTATGCTTAAAAATCATCCTTAAATGAGAGATTTCGGCTATAAAATCGTCTATCTAAGAGGGAAAGCAATAAATCTAGGAAGTAATAAAATGCCACGAGCAAACCGTCACTATATCCCGGGACTTATCTGGCACATTACTGACCGATGTCACAAAGAGGAATTTTTGCTTAAATTTACAAGAGATCGAAAAAGATGGCTGTATTGGCTCTACCAAGCCAAAAAAAAGTACGGGCTTTGCGTTCTGAACTATGCCGCAACATCAAATCATATCCACTTCTTAGTGTTTGATAAAGGGAAGGTCAATGTCATTCCAAATTCTGTTCATTTAGCTGCTGGCAGAACCGCTCAAGAATATAACGATAGGAAAGGCCGAAGAGGAGCATTTTGGGGGGATCGCTATAATGCGACGGCTGTGGAATCCGATTCTCACCTTCTTCGATGTATGATATATATCGACCTCAATATGGTTCGAGCAGGCGTTGTGAACCATCCTAAAGATTGGACTCATTGTGGATATAATGAGATTATAAGCCAGCGACAGAGATATAGACTTTTAGATAGAGACCAATTGATAAAGCTTCTCAATTTGAATACTCAAAACGAACTAAGAGAATTCTATGAAACATCGATTTCTACGGTGATTGAATCAGAAAATTTAAAAAGAGAGAGCATGTGGACGGAAAGCCTAGCTGTTGGAAGTAAGATATTCGTTGAACAAATATCAAAAAGGTTAGGTTATAAAGCTCGAGGACGAAAGCTTATTGAGCACAAAGGCACGTTTGAACTAAGGGAGAATGGATGCTCTTACAGGCGTGATTTTCCTACTAAAATTGAACGTCTAAAGCCGAAATAGTGCCCTATTTTTGTGTTAACTTTATTGTTTTTAAATAGATGCTGTGGCCTGTCCCCATTTTAATTTTATATTTTACTCATAGCGGAGTGAATCGACGGGATTGGCCAGGGCGGCTTTGATGGCCTTGTGGCATACGATCAGGAGGGAAAGCCCCAGAACAAGAAGCCCTGAAAACACAAACGCCCAGATGGGGATGTCGATCCTGTAGGCAAAGTTTTCCAGCCATTTTCTCATGACAAAATAGCCCACTGGCCAGGCAATAATATTGGCGGCTAACACCCACCGAGTGAACTCTTTAGTGAGCAGAACTGTGATATTCGCTACGGAAGCTCCCAGAACCTTTCGAATACCGATCTCCTTGGTTCTCTGTTCGGCTGTGAAGGAAGCCAATCCAAAAAGTCCCAGGCATGCGATGAAAATAGCGACTAGGGCCCCATATTTGACCAGCGAACCCAGCCGCATTTCGGCCTTATAGAGGCTGTCGATATTCTCATCCAAGAAACTGAATTCAAAGGGGATATCTGAGGTGAATGTCTTGAACGCCTTTGCAATGTGAGCGAGTGTCGCAGGGAGATCCTGGCCCCTCATTTTTACATACATGTCCGTATGCCACCCGGGAGCTATGGCGAGTATAAGCGGCTCGATTTCTCTGTGCAGAGAACGGAAATGGAAATCCTTGACAACTCCGATGATTTTCCCATCCTTGCTCATGTTAAAGGGCATGGGACAAAAAAATCGTGTCCCGATCGGTTCTTCCAGACTCATCGCTTTTAAAGCCGTTTCATTCACGATGATGCCTTCGGAGACATCCGTCGAAAACTCTTCAGAGAAATATCTCCCCTGGACCATCTGGAGTTCAAACACCTTAGCATAGTCAAAATCGACGGAATGGATTGCCATCACCAGCCTTTCTCCTTCCTTTTTGCCGTGCCAAACAGCATTGTCCGTTGCAAATCTTCTGAAGAACGAACCGTTGGTTTTGCAGATAGCCTGAATATTCGGATTCTTAAGGAGTTCTTGTTTTATGGCTGTATAGTTTTGGCGCAACCCTCCTCTGAGCTCAAAATTGACAATATACTCCTTATCAATACCTAAGTCCTTGTTTCTCAAATAAACGAGCTGCTCATAGGCGATGACTGCGCCAAAAATCAGCAGGATTGAAATCGCGAACTGGGCGATCACAAGGTATCTGCACAGCAGGAGGCTTCGACCTCCTGATCGATGAGACCCTTTTAAAACCTTTATTGGAAGAACTTTCGACAGATACAGGGCAGGATAACTACCGGAAAGAAGGCCGGTCAGAAGTGCAATGCCCAGAAAAACCAACATTTGGGGTCCGAAGATCTTCATCTCCAATCGTGTATCCGTTATGTTGCTTACGGATGGCAAGAATGCTTTGACAAGAAAGAGAGCAAAACAGAGAGCGACAAAAGCCATCACGATAGATTCACTCAAAAATTGTGTGATCAATTGGGAGCGATTCGACCCCACAACCTTGCGCATTCCCACTTCCAAAGCTCTATCTGCTGAGCGAGCGGTGGAGAGATTCATGAAATTGATACAGGCAATGCCCAGGATGAACAGACCGATGATCCCAAAGAGATAAATATACGTGATGGGGCCTCCTCCTGTGTAATTATAGAGATGGATGCGTCTGAGTGGTTCCAGATGAATGGTGTAAGGAGATTCGGGCAAATGCCTCTTCAAGGTTCCTGCGATTTTTTTGCCTAACGCCTCTTCATCCACATTCTCGTTCAGCAAGACATATGTATGATAGGCAACAACGTCCCAGCTTTCGATATCCATACCCGAAAGTGTCACAAAATCAAAGGGCAGCAGATAATCAAATTGGATATGCGAATACGAGGGAATGTCCTTCACGATTCCCGTGACCGTAAAATCGTGCCAGCGACCCCACCACTCGAAGCCCAGGGTCTCACCGAGAGGATCGTCTTGGCCAAAAAACGTCCTCGCCATGGTCTCTGTCAGCACGATCGACTTCGGATGAGCAAGGGCTTTCTCTGGATCACCCTTCACAAAAGGAAAGGTGAATATTTGAGCGAAAGAAGGGTCTGTGCCACAGAGAGAGGCATTCAAAATCTTGTCTTTATATCTCAGGGGATTTTTATCAATAAAGAAAAATCGGGCGGAATCGACAATTTCCGGGTACTCTTCCTTCAAAGCGGGACCTAATGCCCCTGGGCCATGTGGTCCGAAGGAATCCTTATTCCCGTAGTTCAAAATAACTCTATGAATTCTATCCGAATTGGCATGAAATCCATCATAACTCAATTCATGCTGAATCCAAACTAGGATGAGGATGGCACAAGCCAAGCCGATCGCCAATCCCGAGATATTTATCAATGAAAATCCCTTTTTTCTCAGAAAGTTCCTGAATGCGATCTTCGAGTAACTCCGGATCATATCCACAGTCCAGTAAATTTGGTTTTCGATATAAGATGGTATCAGCTTCAAAACATGGAAGAGATACCACCGCAAGGCCTTGGCTTTGCCCTTCTCCCTCAAAACTCTGTCAAAGATCTCGGCAAAGTCCCCAGCCAATGACTCATTGTCTGGGGAGGATGCCAACCGCTGAAGAAAAAACTCCAGAATTCTCGGGGGGTGTTTTCTCTTTTCCATCAGACATTATTCTCCTGGGTGGACATTTTTGAATATTTTTCCCACAGTTTGTCATGGATCCTTTTGTATTCATGCAGCTCTGAGAAGCCCATTTTTGTGATCGTGTAGATCCGCTTCCTTCGCCCCCCTCTCACAGCTGTAGCCTCACCAAATTTCGATTCGATAAGGCCTTTTCTTTCCAGGCGGTTAAGCGGAAGATGTACAGAGGTGATTGTGACTTTTTCGCCCGTGATATTCGACAAATGATCAGTTATGGCAACCAGGTAGGCATCCTTCTGAAGATTCAGTATAGAAAGCAATATCAATTCTTCTTTTCTTGTTAATCCCGTCATTGTTTTCCTCTGTCGAGTGATATCTTTCATAAAACTTGAAACATATTCTACTTATTAATACGCCAGATTTTGAAAAAGGTTGCAAAAAAAGTGACAGGTATTTTTATCAATAAAGACACATTTAAGCTGAGGGAGAAGAGATGCTCTTACAGGTGCGATTTTCCTACTAAAATTGAACCTTTAAGGCTAAAATAGCGCTTGATTTTTATGTTAACTTTATTGTTTTCAAATAGATGTTGTGGCCTGTCCCCATTTACCCATTTATTCTTTACCATTTCCTCTTAATGTGATAATTTTATGATCAGAGCGCCAATGCGGTAGATGAGGTGTCAAAAATGAAAAAAACCATTATTTCAACTTTATGTATCGTCACCTTCGTTTGTCTTGTCTTCCAGGGCAATTTTCTCGCTGCGCAGGCCATGGGATACGGCCGTCTCGAAGGAAGAGTGACCGACGAAGACGGAAATCCCATCCCCAACGCAACCGTTACAGCAGAGAAGCTGCAGCATGTCTCCAAAAAGATAAATACCTTTACAAAATCGGTCACCACGAATGAGAAAGGACTCTGGAAAATGTTTAATGTGTCGGGCGGGGATGTCGTTGTAACAGCATCTGCTGAGGGGTACTTTCCAGATACAGAGAGGGTCGAGATAAGTCAGACATACTCAAACCTTCATGTCAACTTTAAGCTGAAACGGGCAGAAACGCCCACCGAGCTGCCTGACGCTGAAAAACCAGCCATCATGACCACCAGGCAGTTGGAAGAGGGAGGAAAATATTATCAAGAGGAACGGTATGAAGATGCCATCACATCCTACAAGCTCGTCCTGGAAAATTCCCCTGAAAACTATCTCGTTCACAATTACATCGGAAATTGTTACATGAAAATGGAGAAGTACGACCATGCGGAAATAGAATTTCGAGATTTCCTCGAAGCCGCCAAACAGGACAACAGCCCCGTGAGCATTCCTATGCAGGCAGATGCGCTATCTTCATTGGGCGCGATCAGCGCGAGAAAAAACGACAACGAGTCGGCCCTCGATTACTTTCTCGAGGCCTATAAACTGAATCCGATGGATGAAGAAGTCAACTATAATTTAGGAGAGATCCATTTTTCTCTGAGGAAAATCGATGAAGCCATCCAATATTTCAGGATCGCTTCTGACATCAAGCCCGCCTGGCCGGAACCTTACATGAAGCTCGGCTATGCCTATCTCAACAAAAAGGATACGCCAAAGGCCATAGAATACTTCGAAAAATTCCTTGAAATGGCGCCGGACCACCCTCAGGCAGAGGGGATAAAATATCTCCTCGAAGATATAAAGGATAATACCCACTAGCTAATTTACCTGAATTATTCACGAGTCAAGGTTGCCGCAGATGCAAGGCGTCGGCCCAAGAAGTTGTGGTCGTCCACCACGAATGGGCCGCAACAAAGCAGATGCGGTAAGATTGGCTCGCCCGTAGGGTAAAAAATGTCGATTATAATATAAATATCAACTAAAAGAGAATTCAGAATGATCCTTGATAAACCTAGAAATTACCTAATGTGGGTTTATTATTAAATACTTCGACATTTTTTATGAATGATTTAGGTTAGAAGGCGATACTGAATCCGAAGCGATACCCAGTCTCCTCCCCTCTCAACAAGGGATAGACAACTTCCCAAGAGAGAAACCAGACTCTTGTGCCCAAGGTCAGGTAGGGGAATTGATATCCATGGTTCCGGGAGAACTGCCAGCCCCCTCCCCCATAAAACCAGAATATCCAAAATTTGCGCGGGATCATGTATGCGGCTCCCCCCTGGAAATACAGGTCCCCATTGGAACCCTCATAATCCACATTTCCGGTGAAATAAAAACTGTGAGCCACTTGGCGTTTATATCCCACGCTCACAGGATAAATGACAAACGAGAATGTCAAATAATTCTCGGAGGGTTGATTCTTTTTAGAGCTCGCCAAAACATCATCGATGCAAATACCCATCATCAAAAGGCTTACTAAGCTGATGATCATCACAGCCTTTTTCATTCTCTCCTCCTAAATCTTGTTTATCTTGTTTGATCTTTCCGAATCCTGCTTAATCTCAAAAGATATTGTTTAATCCTTTTTGATCCTGCTCAATCCTGTTTGCTTCTATTCCTGTCCAAGATAAAAACCTAATGCAATCTGCGTGCCAAATCATTCTATCAGAACAGTCAGCTTAGATTTTGTACCCATAAGGAGACAATTGATAACACTTGATTGAAAAACACATCTTTCTACTAA
>WTAW01000247.1 GCA_013139435.1 Candidatus Aminicenantota bacterium
ATGTACTTCTCAGGATTTTTCTCGAATTTCTCTTCACATCCTTGACAGCAGAAGTAATAGGTCTTTCCTTCGTACTCGTATTTGGGTGAAGCTTCGGATTTCTTGAATTCTTTCCCGCTCACCGGACACTTAAGAGTTTCATCACCAGCTTTTTTGTCCACAGTAGCCATTACTAGAGCCACTGAAAAGACAAGAAATATAACCAGTAGCAATGTTTTTTTCGACATAAAAACCTCCTTTGGTTTTATAATTATTTTATTTACTCTATATATTCTATAACTATTGTAGTATTTGTCAATATTAAAATTGAATTATGAGGCCTAATTATTAATTTGAATCAATTGCACGTCGATCTCTGGTCTAAATGGATAGGTAATAGTTTCACTCTGCTCCAGAATCACTTTGGCTTTCCTGATTTTTCTTTTCTGTTGCTTTTAATTTTCTCCCTCGCCAGAGATAATAAATCGCTGGAATCACGATAAGAGTGAGGAACGTGGAAGTGATCAGACCTCCGACCATTGGTGCTGCTATACGTTTCATCACCTGTGAACCGGTTCCGTGCCCCCACATAATGGGTAACAACCCCATAATAGTCGTAGTGACGGTCATGAGTTTAGGCCGCACTCGTTCCACAGATCCATGTACGATTGCGGCATGAAGATCGCTCCGGGTGTTCATCTGCCCGTGCAATAAACGATCCTTATAGGCATTATCAATATAAAGCAACATCACGACTCCGGTTTCAGCTGCAAGGCCAGCCAGAGCAATGAAGCCGACCACTACAGCCACACTCATGTTGTATCCGCTCAACCACATCAGCCAGATTCCACCGACCAGAGCAAAAGGAAGAGACAGCATGATGATCAGGCTTTCCCCGATGTTTTTAAAATTGAAATAAAGCAACAAGAAAATAATCAACAGTGTTACGGGAACGACAAGCCGCAATCGTTCCTGAGCGCGCTGCATGTATTCATACTGTCCACTCCAGACAATGCTGTAACCGGGGGGGAATTCCACCGTAGTATCTACAACCTTTTTAGCCATTTTTACGTAAGAGCCGACATCTATATCTCTAAGATCCACATACAGCCATGCTGTTCTTCTGGCGTTCTCACTCTTTATGGCAGCGGGCCCTTTCTTAATCTGGAGATCTGCTACCTGACCCAGTGGTATCTCTGCACCGGAAGGTGTTGGAATCAAAACACGCCTTAAAGCAGGTAAATTATCTCGCAGTTCACGGCTGTAGCGCACATTCACAGGATATCGCTCCAGGCCCTCCACAGTTGTCGTTACATTCATTCCGCCGATGGCGGACATGATGATATCTTGAATATCACCCACTGTTAATCCATACCGTGCAGCAGCTTCTCTATTAATGACAAAATCTATATAATTTCCTCCTGTAACCCTTTCCGAGATAACACTTCTAGTTCCCGGAACCTGACGTATCACGGCCTCGATCTGCTCTCCCAGATCGCTGAGCGTTTGCAGGTCAGGACCCATAAGTTTAATTCCTACTGGTGTTTTAATACCTGTGCTCAGCATATCAATGCGTGTTTTGATAGGCATTGTCCAGGCATTGGTCAGGCCAGGGAACTGAACTGCATCGTTCAGCTCTTCTATTAGCTTTTCGATCGTCATCCCGGGACGCCATTCTTTCTTATCCTTCAGCATTATAGTAGTTTCGATCATAGTCAACGGAGCGGGATCTGTGGCTGTCTCAGCCCGGCCGATTTTCCCGAGCACTGATTCAACTTCAGGAAAACTTGCAATGATTTTATCTGTCTGTTGCAGGAGTTCCTTCGCCTTCGTGATGGAAATACCCGGTAGTGTAGTAGGCATATACAGCAAGTCGCCTTCATCCAAAGGCGGCATAAATTCCGAACCGATCCGCGAAAGGGGAAATAAGCTTACAACGACGATTAGGATGGCAACGAGTATCGTTGCCACTTTGTGTTTTAAAACAAAATGTATAATGGGGCGATAGGACCTTATAAGTATCCTGCTAAGAGGATGTTTGTTCTCCGGCCGAATTTTCCCTCGAATGAAATATCCCATAAGAACCGGCACGACTGTGATGGCAAGAAAAGCTGAGGCTGCCATAGCATAGGTCTTGGTGAACGCCAGTGGTTTGAAAAGCCTTCCTTCTTGCTGCTGCAAAGTGAAAACCGGAATAAACGACAGAGTTATGATCAGCAATGAATAGAACAAGGCCGGCCCGACTTCCTTTGAGGCTTTGACAATGAGACCCCATCGATCTTCTACTCCTTGAGTAGGTTCACGCTCCATATGCTTATGGACATTCTCGATCATGACGACAACGGCATCCACCATAACGCCAATGGCAATGGCAATCCCTCCCAGCGACATAATATTGGCATTCAATCCTTGAACCCTCATGATGATGAAAGCAAGCAAAACAGCCAATGGCAGTGTAAATACGGCTACAAAGGAACTGGTAAAATGAAGAAGAAAAACCAATATGACAAGAGCCACCACGATCGTTTCTTCCAACAGCTTTTCTTTCAAGGTTGAGATGGCACGATTGATCAAGGAGGATCGGTCATAAGCTGTCTTGATCGTTACACCTTCAGGCAGGCCTTTTTTCAAATCTTCAAGTTTTTCCTTCACACCTTCTATGACTTTTAATGCATTTTCACCAAAGCGCATGATGATAATCCCACCGACAGTCTCCCCTTCTCCGTTCCATTCGGCAATCCCGCGACGAAGCTCGGGACCAAGATGAATCTGGGCAATATCTTCTAACAGAATAGGGGCATTGTTTGGGCCCATGCCTACCGGCACTTTTTTCAAATCGTCTATTGACGTGATGTAACCAAGTCCTCGTACCATAAATTCTGTCTCTCCCATCTCAATAAGGCGGCCACCCACATCTCTGTTACTGCGTTTAATCGCCATGCGGACTTTTTGAAGAGGAATGTTGTATGCCTGCAGTTTTAATGGATCCACCTCGACTTGATACTGCTTCACAAAACCCCCGATGCTAGCCACTTCGCTAACACCTGGAACACTGGCCAACTCATATCGCAAATACCAATCTTGAATCGACCTCAGCTCTTGGAGATCGTATTTATCACCTCCATCAAGCACGTATTCATAAACCCAACCGACGCCGGTGGCATCAGGTCCGAGCTGCGGTGTGACACCTTGAGGCAGGCGGCTGGCGGCAAAATTTAGATACTCCAGGACTCGGCTGCGGGCCCAGTAAAGGTCGGTGCCGTCTTCAAAAATGATGTAAACCATGGAGAAACCAAAAAAGGAATAGCCCCTCACCACATTAGCATAAGGCACGGCAAGCATAGAGGTTGTAAGGGGGTAAGTCACCTGATCCTCAACAACATTGGGTCCTTGCCCTGGATATTCAGTGAGGATGATCACCTGAACATCACTCAAGTCAGGAATGGCATCGACCGGTGTTGTCTGAATAGCAAAGAGTCCCGCAAAAATAATGGCGAATATACCAATAATCACTAAAAACCGATTATTTACAGACCATTCGATAATTTTCTCTAACATCTTCTGCTCCATCCATTTTATTTATCTAAGTGTCTTTCGACCTTCTCCTCCCAGAGATGGAAGTTGCCAATATTATTTTTTGGCTTTTTCCAGTTTCATTCCGCATTCAGGGCAACGCCCATTTTTGTCTGTGGTTAAAAAATCAGGATGCATAGGACACGTATAGAATTCGGCCTTTTCCAGATCGACTTTATCACCCAATTCCTCGATTTTTACGACATTCATCTCACATTCCGGGCATTTTGCATTTGGATCGGTAGTTATGAATTTGGGATGCATGGGACAAGCATAAAACGGTGTTTCCATCTCCGTATGGCCTTCATGAGGTTTGACATCAGGTTTCATATCATGCGATTCATGCTCGCCCTTCTCTTCTTCCTTCGAAGATTCTTGAGCCCTTTGTGCCTGGGTTGCCCTCATTTTGGCAATAGCTTCTCTGGTTCTGCTTTCTGAATCCAATAAAAATTGCCCTGAAACCACAACCTCCTCATGATCGAACAAGCCTGAAATGATCTGGAGATATCCATCATCGGATTCAGCGCCGATTTTTATCTCTCGAGGTTCAAATTTCCCATCACCCTTTGTCACAAAAACAATCTTACGTTTCCCAGAATGGATGACCGCCTCTGAAGGAATAGCCAATGAATCGCTCGCAGCATGACTGTATATCCGCACGGTAGTGTACATACCAGGCTTTAAGAGAAGATCTGGATTGTCAAACACTAACCTCACGTTATTGGCTTTCGATTTTTGATCGAGATATGGATAAATAAAATCAACTTTTCCCTGCAGTTTCTGCCCCATAACATGATCCAGTTCAACTTCGGCCTTTTGTCCTACTTCAATAAGAGGTAATTCTGATTCGTATACAGAGGCCTCTACCCAGATCTTGCTCAGATCAACTATGTGGAAAAGATCCATGCCCGGACCGACTTTATCGCCCTCAACCACGGCTTTATGAGTGACAACACCTGCTATCTGAGACTTTAGAAGAATGGTCCGGCGGGACTGACCTGTTTTTTCTATTTTATCTATTTCAGCTTTGGAAATATCCCAGTATTCAAGGCGATCCCGGGATAAGGTGAGCATTTTTTTTGCACTATTTCGCACACTCTCATATGGGCTCGAAGCTAATTTTTCGTAGTTATTCAAAGCGAGCAGGTACTCTTCCTGGGTGGAAACCAATTCGGGCGAATAAATCTCTAACAACGGTTGACCTTTTTGTACTCTTTGACCCGTAGTGTTTACGTACAGTTTCTCAATCCATCCACTGATTTTTGTGTTGACAGAAAATTCCTTATCTTCAGCATAAGTTACGCTGCCGTAAACTCGGATAACATTGGAAATATCTCGACGCTCCACTTTCGCAACCCGCAGATTCATATTCTGCTGGAGAGCACCGTCAATGGTAATGCTGCCTGCTCCCCCTGCCTCTTCACCTTCATAGACAGGAATTAAGTCCATTCCCATCTTTGATTTTCCGGGTTTATCGTAAATTTCTGTCGGGTCCATAGGGGCACGCCAGTAGAGGATCTTGCGGTCTTTTGCTGATTCGCCGGTTTGTACTTGTCCTGTATCCTGAGCTGTACTTTTTATGGGAGTGAGTTTCATTCCGCATATGGGGCAATTTCCCGGTTTGTCGGAAATGACTTCCGGGTGCATCCCACAAGAATAGAGCTGTTTTCCTTCTTCCTGGATTTCATTTCCTGCTGTTCTCGCCATCGGCGCTATGAAATAAGTCGCTGCTGCTCCGATAAGAATCCCTACAAAAAGGACTATAAAAATCTTTGCTTTCATTTTTAACTCCTGAAATTTATATTTTCTTCCCTGTGTTGAATCATATAGTTCAATTTTCTTGGATTATATCCCCGCCGACAACAAGTTCGTAATTCGCCAAGTTTTTATAAAAATTGGATAACGCAAAGAAATACTGCAATTCATAATTCTGGAGCATCATCCAGTTGTTTATAAGAGTTAAAAAATCAACTTTCCCCACACGGTAACCTGCGTGGGCAGATTCAAGTGACTGTTGGGCCTGGAGGAGAATGCCGCCCTTATAAAGCTCCACTCTCTTCCGGTTTCGCTCCAACTCGGCTAATATACTTTCCACTTCGGATAAAATATTGATCTTTACATTTTCATATTCAGACTTGGTTGCATTATAGTTCAATCCTTTCTCTGCAACTTTTGCCTTTTGTTTACGATTAAAATAGAGCGGTATATTCATCGATACAGTAGCGGAAAAAAAGTCGGTCAGTTGCCTCCCATCCGCCAAATCGTCACGTTGCCGGTAACTCGCTCCTATGGTGAAATTAGGCCAAATGTCACGTTCAGCAAGTTTAACAGCCATCTCCGCCTTTTGAATTCTTTCGTTCCAGGCTTTCAGGAGCGGCCTATTCTGTTCTATTTGCTCGGCAGGAAAAATTGTTACTGGACTATCAGGCAGCTTCAGCTCTGGAAGGGTCTTGTCAACAAGAGTATCTACAGGTCTATTAAGTAACGCGTTCAACCTGGCAACAAAAGAGAGTCTTTTTTGTTGCCACATGATAAGATCGTCTTCCAATTTGGAGATTTCGACCTGAGCGCGAAGAACATCCTGCTGAAGCCCCGATCCTGTAGCGTATTTGGTTTCTGCCACATGAACAAATTGTTCCATCAATGCCTTGTTTTTTTCTGTCGTTTCAAATGCTCGATCGATTGTATATAAGTCAAAATATGTCTGTTTTACCATTTGGATAACCTGGTTTCTAATCTCTTCCTGCTGATATTTAATTGCTGCAGCTTCAAATTCTGCGATATCTGTTGCAAGTGATAATTTCCCTGGAAAAGGAAACATCTGCATCACTCCAATCACTTTACCTGTCATCGGATCTTGATCAAACGAAAAACTATTGACCGGAAGATTCGACAAACCGAAAGTAAGCTGTGGATCAGGGAGAGCACCTGCTTGAGGTATGATTTTTTCAGCCGATAATGCGCGTTGAACCGCAGCCTCCAACTTGGGATTGTTCTCTAATGCCTCTTGGATCAATCCCTTCAAGATATCATTTATATTGTCGACCTCTGTCTGAGAAAAAACATCAAATCCCCCAAAAACAAAGATAATAGCGACAAACAATGCAAAATACTTCTTCATCTTCTTTTTCCTTTTCAAATTTAATTGATAAACCTATTTCACTTTCCATATACCCTATACTAGTATATAGTATTATAATATAAATATTATAGATATTGTAAAGTATATTTTGAAATTTTTTTTTGCAAAGTCATGGACTAAGCCTGTCTTTCTCTCTCATGTCTACCTTACAACGAGTTTGCCTTTCATCATTCCCATCCCACATGTAAACACATACTCACCTTCTTTCTCAGGAGTGAACTCTATAGGGCTGGATTCCCTTCTCTTTTAACTCAGCTTGAAAAGCTTTTCTTCTTGAGAACAAAAAGTACCAATTGACCAATATTATGAGTCCAACACCAAAAACTGTGACTATTATTTTCACTAACATTACGAAACTCCTGTATTAAGCTCTAAGCTTAACTCGTCTAAGCCTTAAAGAATTAGAAACCACTGAAACTGAACTGAAGGCCATTGCCAAAGATGCGAAAATTGGATTAAGCAGGATCCCAAAGAATGGATAAAGGACTCCAGCTGCGATCGGAATACCCGCCGTGTTGTAAAAAAAGGCCCAGAAGAGATTCTGCTTTATAATTCTGATTGTCTTTTTACTCAATTCAATTGCAGAAACAACGCCATTTAAATCACCTTTTATCAAAGTGATATCAGATGCTTCCATTGCCACATCCGTGCCTGATCCAATGGCTATCCCAATATCGGCTTGGGCGAGTGCTGGAGCATCATTTATTCCGTCACCCACCATTGCCACTCTTCGACCTCCCGATTGGAGCTTTTTTATCTCATGCACTTTGTCTTCTGGTAAAACTTCAGGAAGCACATCGTCAATCCCAGCTTTTCTTGCGATAGACTCAGCCGTCCTTCTGTTATCACCTGTAAGCATAATGACTTTAAGTCCCATCTTCCTAAGTTTGCCTACCGCATGAACAGAGCTTTCTTTTAATGTATCAGCTACTCCAATTAATCCGGCAGCTCTTCCTGTAAGTGAAACATATATGGGAGTCTTTCCATCCTGCGCGATTGCCTCTGCCTTTGTTTCGAGATTCTTGATTTCAATTTGCCGATCTCGCATGAGTTTTGCATTGCCGAGGAGTATTTCCTTACCGTCTATGCTTGCCTCAATACCATGCCCCTCGATGGCATTAAACTGCTCAGGATCGAAGAGTTTGATCTCCTTCTCTTCTGCTCTTTTTATAATTGCCTCAGCGAGGGGGTGTTCAGAGTTCTTCTCAGCACATGCCGCATATTTCAAGATTTCTTTCTCAGAAAAACCATTTATGGCAATAATATCCGTAACCTCTGGCTCTCCTTTGGTCAGTGTTCCTGTTTTGTCAAAAACGATTGTATCCAACTTATGGGCAGTCTCTAAACTCTCTCCTCCCTTGATCAAAATTCCATTCTCAGCGCCTTTTCCCGTCCCAACCATAACAGCTGTGGGTGTGGCCAATCCCAACGCACAGGGGCAGGCGATAATCATTACCGGCACAAAATTCAGCAGAGCGAAGGTAAGAGATGGAATCGGACCGAAGTTAAACCATATAACAAAAGTGGCAATGGCAAGCGAAATGACTATAGGTACAAAATATCCGGAAATGACGTCTGCTAATCTTTGTA
>WTAW01000060.1 GCA_013139435.1 Candidatus Aminicenantota bacterium
ATGATTTCGCTAAACTCCTGAGGCGGGAATTGCTTCTGGTTCAGGATGTGAAAAAGATCGTGCTGTATGGGGATCAGCGCGAGGTCATCTGGGTCGAGATGTCCCGTTCTAAAATGGCTGCTTTGGGTATTTCCCAAGAAGATATCTACCGGGCTTTGAGCGCCAAGAATCTTCCCGTTTCCGCCGGCCGCATGGAACTGGGTCCTGATTTAATCCCCATCAATCCGACCGGGGAGTATAAGTCCGAGCAGGAATTCAATGATCTGTTGATCAGCGCGCGTTTTGGCGACCGGTTGGTTTATTTGAGGGACGTTGCTACGGTCAAACGCGGTTATGCCGATCCTCCCCGTAATCTCCTGCGCTTCAATGGCCAAACCGCGATCGGGATCGGGATCTCCACTGTCCAGGGTGGAAACGTGGTCACGATGGGAGAACTTATCGAAGAGAGGCTTAAAGAGCTCGAAAATCAAACCCCGCTGGGTATGGAACTCAATCCCGTTTCCTTGCAGTCGGTATCCGTGACGAAAGCCATCTCAGCTTTTATGGTGAATCTGCTCGAAGCCATCGCCATTGTCTTTGTGGTGCTGTTTTTGGCCATGGGGATACGCAGCGGCCTGATCATCGGGGTGGTGCTGTTCCTTACGATCACCGGAACCTTCATTTTTATGGGCATGCAGAACATCATGTTGGAACGCATCTCTTTGGGTGCGTTGATCATCGCGTTAGGGATGCTGGTCGATAATGCCATTGTGGTGATCGATGGTATGAAAGTCAGGATCGAGGCCGGGGAGGACCGCATTAAAGCCGCCAGCCAGGTGGTGGGACAGACGGCTGTTCCGCTGCTCTTTGCCACCATCGTGGCCGTTCTGGCGTTTGCTGCTATAGGTACCTCGCCTGATGCGACCGGCGAGTACTGCCGCTCTCTCTTTCAGGTGATTTTGATTTCATTGATGCTGAGTTGGGTGACAGCTGTTACGATCACTCCACTCTTCGGCAAGATGTTTCTTAAGGGCAAGTCCGATAAAGCTGGGAAAAAAGAGAAAGATCCCTATGGAGGCGGGTTGACCCAGCTTTACAAAAAAGGTTTGATGACGGCTATCCGCCATCGCTGGATCACGGTGGCAGCGGTCGTGGGAATGTTCTTCTTGGCTCTGTATGGATTTGGTCATGTCAAAGTTATGTTCTTCCCCAATTCCACCCGGGCCCAGTTTTTTGTCGAATGCTATTTGCCGGAAGGGCTGCACATTCGCCAAACCGAAGGCGAGCTGGCCAAAGCCGAAGAATATATCTCCGGATTAGAGGGTGTGACGGACATCTGTACCGCTATTGGTGGAGGTGAGCCGCGTTTCTTACTGACGTATGTTCCCGGACCCGGCTCCAGCAGTTATGGTGTGATTTTAGCCTCTGTCGATGATTACCGGATCATAGACCGCATCGGACCGCAGGTGCAGACCGAATTGGCGGAACTCATTCCTAATGGCATTTTCAATGTGCGCAAGTTTTTGCTTGGGCCTGGTGAAGGCGGAAAGATCCAGCTGCGCGTATACGGACCCGACCGAACCGTGCTGCGCCAGATGGCCAGCAAAGTCAAAGCGATCATGTATGCGGACCCCGGTGCCAAAGCCATACGGGATGAGTGGAAGGAGAGGATCAAGGTTGTCCGTCCCCAGATGGCGGAGGCCCAGTCCCGCCAGCTGGGCATTTCCCGCCCTCAGCTGGCAGATGCCCTGCGTGCGGCTTTCGAGGGAAAACAGACGGGGGTGTACCGGGAGGGAGAGGAACTCCTGCCGATTATTGCCCGCGCACCGGAGCAGGAACGCCTGGATGCCGATAATATCCAGGATCTCCAGATCTGGAGCCCGGCCGCACAGCGAATGATCCCGATGCGGCAGGTCTTGACCGGCTTTACAACCGAAACCGAAGATGCCAACATTCTCAGGCGCAACCGGACCACCATGATCAAACTCCACTGCGATCCCAGCACAGAACTGCCGAGCGAGTTGTTCCAGCGGTTGAAGCCTCAGATCGAGAAAGCCCTGAACATCGACGTGGGACTTTATCTGGGTAAGACCTTTGGACCGGATGCGGATCCCTTTGCCGATCACGCCTTTTCCACTATACCCATTGTCTTTCTAGACCAGATCCCCATAAAGGACATGCCCGGGTATTTCATCGCCTGGGGAGGTGAGGCGGAAGATTCCGTAAAGGCTCAGGGCGGCGTGAAAGCGACTCTTCCCATCTTTTTTGGCGTGATGGTCTTGCTCGTCATCTTCCTGTTCAACGCTATCAAACAGCCGCTGATCATCTGGTTGACCGTGCCCCTGGCTTTGATCGGTGTTGTCTTGGGACTTCTACTGTTCAAACAGCCCTTTGGTTTCATGGCCATGTTGGGATTGCTGAGCCTTTCCGGGATGTTGATAAAGAATGCGATCGTCCTTATCGACCAGATAGATGTGAACAAGCGTGAAGGCATGGATCCCTATAAGTCCGTGGTGTTAGCTGGAGTCAGCCGTATGAGCCCGGTCATGTTGGCAGCAGCCACTACCATCCTGGGGATGATCCCTCTGCTGCAGGATGCCTTTTTCATCTCCATGGCGGTTACGATCATGGTCGGACTGCTGGTGGCCACCGTTCTCACTTTGGTCGTCGTTCCCGTGCTCTACACCATCTTTTTCCGGATCCCCTCTCCCACAAAAGGTGGCTGAATTTGTAGAATTGTTAACAAATCAACGATCAATATAAATTGCAGGGGAAAATGTTATGAAGATTTTTCTGGATAGTCAACAAATAGATAAACTGACGGCAAATCCCAAGCTTGGGTGGATTAAAACATATCGTTACTCTTTTCTTTTTGCGGCCATTTTGGCTCAATTTCTGCTCCTTCCTCTTTTTGAAAAAGGAATGAATATTTTTATCCCGTTTATGTTTTTACTGGTCGTTGTGACCGTTCTGTTCACACTCGATCTGCGGAAAGCGGTTTTTCGTGCGTGTTTAGCTGTTGGCTCCCTCTCCACAATCCTGTACATTTTGGCTCGCGTTTTGCATGTTTCTCCATCGGAGCAAGCCAATTTTGTTGTGTTCGCCCTATGTTTAGATATGTTATTTTTGTCGTTTGTGATCTATGTGGTCTTGGTCAGGATTTTCTCAGAGAAAAAGGTGACGAGGGATACTATCAAAGGCGGGATTTCCGTGTATTTTCTGTTCGGATATCTTTGTGCCTACGTGTACAGTCTGATGCTGCTTTTGAATCCCGAGGCGATCTCTTTTTCAATGCCCAAGGTTGAGTTTTCCAATATCATCTACTTCTCATTTACTACCCTGACAACCCTGGGTTACGGAGATATAACGCCGTCGACTTGGATGGCCCGGAACCTGACTATCCTGGAATCGTCGATCGGACAGATCTTCATTGCAGTTTTGATCGCACGCCTGGTCGGCCAGCAATTGGCGCACAGATCCCGGCCCGTCAGTGACTCCAGCGAAGATGAATAAAGATCGCCACTCACCAACTTACTTCATGATTAGGGGAACAGATAATCTCTATTTTGCCAGCGCAGCGATCCCATCCAGGTCGAACGACTCGGCGATCGTTTTGAGCTCCTCGGTGTCGGGAACATTATCGCACTTGAATCTGATCAAGAACCTGTCCTCTACTAAAAGTATCACTTCAGCATCTTCGTCGTCATAGGTGTATTTTTCGATCCCGGGATAATCCTTGATCGTGATCTTTTTCACATACTCGTCCGAGCTGTCGATCTCATAGTTCATTGCCATAAGAAAACCCTGATAGACCATGGGAACATACCCACCGTCGATGATCTCGATCTCAAGATCCTTATCTCCGGAAGAATAGTCTCGGCTGGCTTGGGACATTTTAAAATTAGCCATGGACACGGTTTGTCCTTCAGGTTCATCCTGGGCCTCCCAACCATCAATATCAACCAGGAAAACGATCAATTCCCGCCAGTTGACCGGGTCCACCGGAGTTTGTGTTTGGGCGATTGCGGCCAAGGAAAGAGCGAGCAGAAAAACCAAAGACAGGATGATTAATCTTAAATGTTTCAATGTGACTCCCCAAAAAACAATTTTACTTACCTTTTTTCTTATAACACAGACAAAATAATCGGTCAATAATAGCTCTGTTCTATAAACAAGAATCTGTTTAATCCGTTTAATTCACAATCTTGATCTATAGTGATCAAGAACGTTTCTTCAACATGCCTACCACTGAGATAACGATCAGGACAATGGTCCCGATCTGAAGAGGGTGAAGCTGTTTTCCGAACACCCAATAAGAACACATCACTGGATACAATATCGCAGTAGAATACTGGATCGGCCCTACCAGCATCATGGCTCCCAGTTTATAAGCAGCCTGCAGGGTGACAAATCCGGTGAGCGAAAATAAAAGATAAAGATAGAGTAGAGGGGAGGAAAAATAGCCGACGACATCGAAGCCGAGCTCCGATACCAAAACCTTCATGGTTACGATGATCATTCCGGTTGACATTCCTGTGGCAATACCGAAAAGGACCGCCCGAGTTGTGCGTGATAAGGATTTCAAGACTGCAGGCACAAGGATTATAAAGGGCAGGATGATGGCGGCCAGCAGGTAAGGTCTGGCAATGCTCTCCTTGGCCTCGGTGATTTCGAAGAGGTTGAGCACAATAATCGACAGGACGATTATCACTGTGAAAAGAATGTCCGATCGTTGGATCTGTTCCTTGAGCAGATAGGCCGAGAGGAAAACCATTACAATGATCCCCCAACCGGCCATTGCAGCCACAATGTGAGGATCCAGGTGCTTGAGCGCCATGGCATTGGGAACGATGTTTAGATTCATCAGCAGGAATCCCACGATCCAAATGACGAGATTCCGATAGTACGTCCTGTCCTTTGTCCCCTTGTAGCCTATCCAGCCGATGCCTTTTTTCTGAAGTACGAAACCGGTGGAAAGCAACGTGTATGCGAAAACGGCCAGGGGGATGCTCAACAGCTTCAACATGGGGCAATTATAGCTTTTTAGGCAGGTTAAGTCATTAGGAATGGGATTAGCAGAGAAAAGTGTTATTTATTGAGGCCACTCGATAATTTCCCTTGAGACTCTTCCGGATTACTCCCATCCGGCCCCCGCTACCAATCCTTTTCACCTGTTTTAGCAACCGTACGCAAACCGAGGC
>WTAW01000250.1 GCA_013139435.1 Candidatus Aminicenantota bacterium
GGTGGATAATAATCAGCTGGTTGATAGGGATAGCCCAAAAAACGACCTCCGCCTCTTCCAAGGCCCATTCCGCGACCTCCACCGCGACCGAATCCCATGCCTCGGCTATATCCGTATCCTGGTCCCGCATACGCAAAACCTGGAACGGAATATCCAGAACAATAGCCCATGGCACGGCCAGTCATTGGGCCGGCGCCCATCGGTCCTGTACGATCTCCTCTTGGCATCTAAATCACCTCCTTTCTTTGGATTTAAAATTTAGTGCTAAGCACTAACAATATTGCCTGTGTTATGTATTCTGAATTCTTCATTCTGTATTCTTTATTTTTCTTTTATTTTTGGCAGTCTTTACAGAGTCCAAGAAACTCAATATTGTGGCCTTCGATCTTAAAATTGTATTTCTGTGTCAGCCGTTTTTCTGTTTTGTTGATGAGAACCAACTCTTCATCTTCAAATTCGCTGTAGTTGAAAATTTTCCCACAGCTGTTGCAGATGAGGTGATGATGGTGTTTTGTCTTCTCATCGGAGATAAATTCATAGCGGTTGTGTCCATCACCAAAAGAGAACTTGTGGATGAGTCCCATGCGGGTTAAGAGATCTAATGTGCGATAGATTGTCGTCAGTCCTATTCCTGGATAACGTTTGTAAATAGCTGCATACATTTCCTTGGCGCTCATGTGTTTCGATGTTTGGCTCAGAAGCTGAAGAATCGTCTCACGCGGTCCTGTCCAACGGCAGAATTGTCTTCGGTTTCTGTGTTGCCATATCTGAGGTCGTGGCATCTCATTCTCTCTTAATGATAATGATAATCATTTTCATTAAAGTATAATATAATTCCTATTGGGGTGTTTGTCAACCATAATTTTTATAATTGTCAAGGCAAAATAGAAATGTCCGGTTAGCGGCCTCTCCCACATTCTTTTCCTCAGTGTCTAATATCCAGAGAATTCTAAGACGAACAGGAGAGGCATTTTTTTTGACGAATAGATAAATTGTCGATGAAACTGCCATAGAATGGTATAATACAGATTCTGATTAATGCTTCTCAAACACCATTAACGAATATTTGATTACGGAGCAAGTTATGAGCTTAGTCAATGCGGAGAATTTGACCAAAGTTTACACCATGGGAGAGATTGAGGTAAAGGCTTTACAATCCGTGAGTTTTGAAATAGAACCAGCCTCCTTCATTTCTTTTATAGGTCCTTCTGGAAGCGGAAAAACAACTCTGCTCAATCTTATCGGCTGTCTGGACAAGCCCACCTCAGGGACATTGAAGGTCGCTGAGGTGAACACCTCTGAACTGACACACAAAGAGGCAGCTGCTTTCCGAGGAAAAAATCTTGGGTTCATATTTCAGGACTTCAATCTTATCCCTGTCTTGACGGTTTATGAAAATGTCGAATATCCACTTTTGATCGTGCAGAATGTGCCATCGGAGGAAAGAAAAACCCGGGTTATTTCGCTCTTGAAAACTGTCGGGATGACAGATCAAAAAGATAAATATCCTGATCAGATTTCCGGTGGACAGAAACAGCGGGTTGCTGTAGCCAGAGCGCTGGTGACCAATCCACGACTTGTGCTGGCTGATGAGCCTACAGCAAATTTAGACAGCAAGACTGCATTTATGGTCATTGATATCATGCGACAGATGAAGGAAGAATTCGGAGTAACCTTCATCTTTTCCACCCATGACCCAAAGATTGTCAGCGAAGTGGAAACAGTCTATACACTCCAGGACGGTATGCTTATCGGCCGGGCTCAGGGAAAGGGAGGGCGGTATGCTTAAACTTTTTAAAATTGCTGTTCGGAATTTATCGAGATACAAAAGAAGAACGCTCCTGACATCCTCTCTCATTGCGATCGGGGTTATGTTTGTGCTGGTGTTTGTTGCTGCTTCCGGATCTTTCAAATATATTATGATCGGCCAGATCACAGATTCCATGCTCGGACACCTCCAGGTCCATAAAAGAGGATATGTCGCCTCCATCGACAGCCTGCCTTTGACATTAAATCTCAGCGAAAAAGCGGAAAAAAAGCTTGAAGAAACTATGGAAAAAATTATCGATATCGAATCTTTTTCACCGAGAATAAAATTCGGGGGAATGTTTAGCAATTTTATAGAGACGACTAACATCAGGGTAAACGGAGTCTATCCCGAAAAAGAGATCGCCACAGTCCCGCTTTTTCTCTCCAGGATAAAACAGGGGAAGAAATCCATTAAAGAAGGGGAGATCCTGATCCCCGAGTTGCTGGCAAACGGACTAAAAGTCAAAGTGGGAGACACAGTGGTTGTGATAGCGACCAACCGGGATGGTTCGGTCAATGGCAAAAAGTTTGTGGTCGGGGGCATTATCGAGAGCGTGACCGGGCCCGGAGGCCGAGATGGCTATATGCACATCAAAGATGCCATGGAAGTTTTGCGGATGGAAGAAATGGAGATCAGCGAGGTGGCCATTAGGCTTAAAGATTTCAGCAAGCTGAATGCCGTCAGTAACAGACTGGACGAGATGATGTCAAAGGAGCTAAATAAGCAGGGAAAACCGATTTTTGATGTCCGCACATGGGAGAAACTTTCCCCATTTTATAATGTTGCCAGGATGATAGATGTTATGACGTTTTTTATCAAACTCATGCTCATTGCGATAGTCCTTGTCAGTATCATGAATGTCATGATCATGGCCGTGTTTGAACGAATCAGGGAAATCGGCACCATTTCAGCCATCGGTACCAAGCCGAAGAAAATTCTCTCCCTGTTTTTGATTGAGGGATTCTCCCTGGGTGTTTTTGGCGCTGCTATAGGAAATATCCTGGCTCTTGGTATTGTGTTTTTAATCAACCTTGTAAAAATCACTTTCAATTTCGGAAGACAGTCAGGTCTTGTGCTCTCCCCCAGTTTAAGCGCGGGAGATATACTCTGGATTTCAGCCATAGTGATCCTTGTATCAGTAGTTGCTGCGTTTCAGCCGGCATTTAAAGCGTCAAGGATGGAGCCGGTTGATGCTCTCAGACATGTATAAGTAAGGAGATAAACCATGTTTCGTGTCATGATTGTTTTTATTTCATTCATTCTGATGTTCCAACCATATCTTATGGGAGGAGAAAAAGTCATAATTGCAGTTGCAGCCGATGGAGAAACTTTAAAGGATTCGGTAAGTCATGTTGCTGCGCGGTGCCCCTACTTTCTTATTGTTGATAGTAAAGGAAAACTATTGGAAGCCGTTGAAAATCCATATAAGGATGCTAGAGGCAGTGCGGGAGTTTCGGCAGCAAATTTTCTTGCTGGAAGAAATGTGACCGCAGTTGTTGCAGGAAGCATCGGCAACAAAATGAGAGATGCACTTGAAACGCAAGAGATTACCTATTATGAGTTTGAGGGAAGCGGCGAGGAAGCCATTCGAAAGATTTTGGAGAAGGAAGATCAGACATGAAAAAAATTACTATTGTTTTTTTTATATCATTTTTATTTCCATTTTTATTACCGCCTGTTTTCGCCATCGACAACGCCCAACTCCTCAAGCAGGTGGATAGGAATCTTAATCCGGAATCCTTCGAGTCCTACCGCAAACTTATCAACATCGAACCGAATGGGAGAGAAAAAGAGTTCGTGCTCTTTACGGTAAAAAAGGGGAAAGATAAAGTCGCCGCACTTTTTATCTCACCCGCCAGTGAAAAGGGCAGAAGCACTCTGCGGCTGGATGAAAACATGTGGTTGTACATCCCCAATGTGGGCAAACCTGTTCGTATAACCAGCCTTCAATCCGTTGTCGGGGGGGTATTCAATAATGCGGATATTCTAAGGCTGGATTATGCTGAGGAATACAATGTCGTGGAGGTTGAAGATCTAGGGGACGAATATCTTTTACATCTGAAGGCAAAAACAAATTCCGTTGCCTATGATCGATTGAAGATGTGGGCGGATAAAAAGAAAAAGTTGCCGAATAAGATTGAATGTCTCACAGAAGCTTCCATGCTGATAAAAACCATCTATTTCAAACAGATCAAGGATTTTGGGGGAGGCATTGTCAGGCCTTCTGTGATTGAAACCGACAGTCCTCTGCATAAAGATTATAAATCGGTGATGATATTCGCCGGGATCAAGCACAGGGAATTCAAGGATGAAGTTTTTACGCTGCCCTTTTTGCCCAACCTGGAATCATTGAGATAATTGCGTTCAGTCATTCTGTGTCTTATTCTGTTCAGTTTTTTGGGCCCAGGTCTATCCGCTCAGGAAGAGCACACATTTGATCTTTCTGAAATAGAAAAAAAAGCGTTTCAGTTCGGGGGATATCTTGAATTTCGCCCAGTTCTCTTCGGCTTGGATAGGGACTCATGGCTTTATAAGCTCAAGTTTTACGACGTCGAAGAAGGGGAAACGATCTCCGAGTACAATTTTAATGCCCTTTTTGATGCAAGCTATGAGAAAGGTATTGTCAAGGCAAAAATACGCACAAATACGGATGTGAGCAAGTCATTTTCGGGCTGGACTTATGATACAACTTTGTATGAAGCTTTCCTCTCTGTAAAACCATCTCTTTCCTTTCATCTTGATGCCGGCAAAAAGCGCATGAAATGGGGCAAGGGTTATGCGTGGAATCCCGTCGCTTTTATCGATCGCCCCAAGAATCCCAATGATCCCTATCTTGCCCTAGAGGGTGTTGTGGTGGTGTCCATGGATTATATCAAGAGCTTCCAGGGGAAATTGAAAACCATCACTCTTACTCCGGTCCTTGTACCTGTATATGACCATATCAACAGCGATTTTGGAGAGCGGAATAAGTTGAATTTTGGCGGGAAGCTCTATTTTCTGTTTTATGACACTGATATAGATATCATGTTTTTGTTGGGAGAGAGCGTGCCTGCCCGCTATGGGATAGACTTTTCCCGCAATGTGACATCAAATTTTGAGATACACGGTGAATTGGCTTATATCCCTGACCACAGCAAAAAGGTCATCGACCGAAATGGGAACGTCGCTGAGGAAAATTATGCCAGTACTAGCTACCTGTTAGGTGCCCGATTTCTTACCAGTGCGAACACGACTTTCATATTTGAATATTTTAAAAACGGCAACGGTTACACCTTCAGCGAGATGGGAAATTTTTATTTTCTTATTGAGCAAGCATACCAATCCTATCTGTTAACAGGAGACGACAGTCAGCTTAACTTCTTGGCTGGTGCAGCAAGCCAGGCCTACAGAACATTCGCTCCCATGCAGAATTATCTCTATCTCCGGATAAGCCAGAAAGAGCCATGGGATATCCTTTATTTTATTCCTTCTTTCACCAGCATTTTTAACCTCACAGACAAAAGTTTTTCCCTGACCCCGGAATTACTTTATAATCCCATAACTAACCTGGAGCTCCGGGCGAAAATTGCGGTCCTGCTGGGAAAAAGCGGCAGTGAATTCGGGGAGAAACAGAACGACTTTCGGTTAGAGTTTCGAATCCGGTATTACTTTTAAAACTTAAACTGGATTATTCACGAGTCGAGTGGTAGGTCGGATCGAATGCCGTAGAGGCAAGAGTATTTCCGCGAAGATTCATCTTTTTTGAGTTTTCGAGATGGGATTTGAGATCGAATCAAACTTCATATTTTGGTGCAAAGCTTCAAATCGTTTATCCGGCCTGATTCTGTCAAATCCAGGATCCACATCAAGCCAGACAAGCCAAAAAGAACGTTCCATATAGCCAATGTTTAGCCATTTAAAAGTTTGATCCTTATCATCGAGACCCAAATAAATGAGCGCGATGAAGGAAGGATCGACATATTGTCTCGCTTGAAGCTCCATGAGTTCGTCTAGAATCTGGAGGGCTTCTTTCCTGTTGCCCATCAGGGCATTGGTGTATCCTAGCCAGGATTTTATTCTTGGGTCCCTGCCGGAAAGGGAATAGGCTTTCTGGAATAATTCTGAAGCCTTCTGGAAATTAGCCTCTTGGATGTATGTCCATCCCAGATAAAAATGAGCCATAGGAAACTCTGGCACCATTTGAGTGATTTCAAGAAATAACCTCTGAGCGGAATCGTTTTGGCGAAAAATCCTATCGGTAATCTTTGGAAAGATCCTTCATTTGTTATCGATTGTAAGTTGGTATATACTGAACTAAATAATTTGAGATATAAATGAAGGAAAAAAAGACTAAAAACACAGGATACACAGAAAAGGAGGCGAAGGCTGGTTTAAGAACCCGACTCCCGGGAATCGATATTTTTTCCAATCAGTTCCCCGATTATGAGATAAAAATAGAACATCCTGAATTCACTTCAATCTGTCCAAAAACAGGACTCCCGGATTTTGGGAGGATTTTTATCTCCTATGTTCCTGATAAGAGCTGTCTGGAACTCAAGTCTCTCAAGATGTATCTCCTGGCCTACCGCAACCTGGGAATATTCTATGAAAATACGGTCAACCGTATACTCGAGGATATCGTAAAGGCCTGCCATCCGGTCAAGGTCTCTGTGGTGGGAGAATTCAATCCGCGGGGTGGCCTTATTTCGATAGTAGAGGCCCGTTTTCCCCGCCTTAAACAATAACAAATACTTACCCTGATTTCCTCAAATAAAAATGACAAACGCTTTGACTGTAGCAGAAGAGTATAAAAAATTCGGCACGACAGATGTCCTTATGCTCCTGGCCATCCTGTTATGGGCGGTAAATTTTTCATTCGTAAAAATAGCGCTCAGAGAGTTATCCCCACTCGGTTTCAACGGTATCCGATTGCTGTTCGCTTCTGTGGTGCTTTTCGTTATTCTTGTTATAAGCGGTGAGAGCTTCAAGGTGGATAAAAAAACCTTCTGGAAGCTAGTATTCCTCGGCCTCATTGGCAACACCTCTTACCAGATGTTATTCATCCACGGCATAAACCTGACGACGGCTTCCAATTCGGCTATCATCATCGCCATGACTCCGGTATTCATCGCTCTTTTGAGCACTCTGATGAAACATGAGAGAGTTCACCCCGCAGCATGGGCAGGAATCCTTTTCTCCTTTGTTGGCTTCTATCTGGTAATCGCCAGCCGCTTCGGGAGCATTCAGTTCTCCTCTTTAAGCGTGAGGGGCGACCTGTTGATCTTCTTTGGAAATATCTGTTGGGCCATATACACT
>WTAW01000412.1 GCA_013139435.1 Candidatus Aminicenantota bacterium
TCTCTGGAAAAAGACAAGGGGATCGCTGATTCCCCAGCGGGCATAGGTGTCAACCCATATGTACTTTTTATCCTTGGTGACGATCTGATTGGCATCGCCGTCCCATTCAAGCCAGCGTTTCTCAAAATAGTTGGCTTTTTGAATAAAAGGTGTCTTGATGTGCAGCCCAGGGGCTGTGATAGCGTCTCCGATAGGTTCCCCGAATTGTGTAATAATGACTTGGTTTGTTTCTTTTACAACATAGATCGCATTTGCTAGGATGATGAGGACGGCGAAGGCAACGATAACCAAAATCACAGTTCTGGTTTGTTTAGTCATTTTTCACCTCCTGTCCGAAGTTCAACAGGGGCAAGATACTCTCCAGCCCTCTATCGAAGATGATCTTCTTGTTGACTTTTGGGAGGACTTCATTGATAGCCTCGAGATAAAGCCGCTTTCGCGTCACTAACGGGGCACGGGAGTACTCTCTGTAGATGGCCCTGAATCGTGTGGCATCTCCCTGGGCATTGTTTATCCTCTCTGTCGCGTATCCCTCTGCGCCCCTGATCATCTGCTCCGCAACACCCTGGGACTTGGGAATCTCCTGGTTGTATTCCGACCAAGCTTCGTTGATCTTTCTCTCCCTCTCCTGTTGGGATTCATTCACTTCATTGAATGACGGCCTGACGGGATCTGGAGGATTGACGTCCTGGAAGATGAGCTGATTGACCTCGATGCCGATCTCATAAAGATCGCACAGCCTCTGAAGCTCTATCTTGGCCTCGAGGGCAATTCTCGATCTTCCTATGGTGATCACTTCATCGACTGTGCTGTCTCCAACTATGGCTCTAACAACTGCTTCATTCATGTATCGGAAGGTGCTGTCCACATCGCGAATCTTGAATAGATAATTGTAGGGATTTTTGATCTTGTATTGAACGATCCATTCCGCCACAACAACGTTCAAATCCCCTGTGAGCATTGTGGCCTCTCTCACTAGATCCGGTGTTGTCCGGTATTCTGTCCGTATACCTGCCTTTGTCGTCCTAAATCCGAATTCCATCTTGAGCTGTCTCTGCACAGGAACTTTAGTCAATTGTTCGATCCCCAGGGGAAGCTTGAGATGAAGTCCTGGATTTGTGGTTCGCACATACTTGCCGAACCTCAGGATGATACCCGCCTCTTCCGCGCCGATCTGGTAGAAAGAGCCTGCTAAGAGGATGAGGACGATGACCCCCACAATAATAAGCTTGATGATGCCTGGACTGATTTTTGGAAGTTTTATTTCCATGGAAGGAAAATCATTACTCATACTTACCTCCTTTTGTAATGGTTTGTGCACTCATGGTAACACAGAATATTTATATATGAAAGCAACTCCGCAAAATTGTGGTTCTACGGCCTTTTATATCTATCAATTATACCTTTATATCTTTGGTTTTATTCTTTAATCTTTATAATTATGGTTTTTTCCAAAACTTGATAGAGAGACCGGATAAGAGAACTCTTGTATTCAACGGTGTATCGATTTAGTCAATTGTAGATAAGAGAGTATTCTCAAGAGTAGAAAGAGACGAGTTATAGAAATTCATCTGAGAGGGATCCAAGACCTTCATATTTTTCATTCCTGTTCCGGTAACAACCAGGACAACTTTATCTGTAGCTTTGAATATGTCTGTTTTCGCCATTTGAAAGAAACCCGCTAGGGTTGTCGCTGAGGCAGGCAGACAAAAGATGCCTTCTTTCTCAGCCAGCATTTTCTGGGCCGTAAGGATATCTGCATCGGGCACAGCCAGTATTCTGCCGTTGTTCTGTCGGATCATATTGAGGATCATATTCCCCCCGGGGGGGTCGGGATTAGTGATGGCCTGGGCCACTGTATTCGCTTTTGTGATGCGTTCGACTCGAGATTCACCCGTTCGGAAAGCCCTGGCAATGGGCGAGCAGCCTTCAGCCTGAACGCCAATAAATATCGGCATCCTTTCGATCAAGCCCTGTTGTTTCAACTCTAAATATGCCCTTACGAGCCCGATCAAATGGCCCCCTGAACTCACAGGCGTAAAAATGTAATCAGGCGGTTGTTTGCCCAACTGGAGGAAGATCTCCAACCCGATCACTTTGTAGCCTTCTATACGGAAGGGGTCCACGGCATTCATGAAGCAGATCCCGTGCTTCCGACCCAAGTCAAAGCTCTTGTAAGTGAGTTCCCCGTAATCTCCTGCCACTTTGATCATGACAGGGCCATAAACACCGCATGATAGCAATTTCTCTGTAGAGATATCTTCCTTGATGAAAACAAAAGTCCTCCGATTGGCTTTGGCTCCGTAGGCGGCTGTGGATGTCGCCATGTTTCCTGTGGAAACCGTGCCGATCTTATCGATCTTTAGAGAGACGACCTTTTGAATGGCCACAGCCGTTCCCCGGTCTTTGAAACTCCCCGTAGGATTGGAAGATTCGTCCTTCACATACATAAAAGGCACATGCCATCCTTCACTTATCCGCTTCAGTTTCACTAGCGGGCTGTTTCCTTCTCCCAATAAGAGGGAGTGATCGATCTCCTCGAATGGAAGAAAGTCTAAAAAAGCTTCAAAGGTATGAGTCTGATCTTTGTGGATCGTTCTCTTTTTTTCTGGATAGTGATAGAGAAGAGGCTCCTTGCAATCCGGGCAGAACGTGTTGAAGACGTCCACAGGGAATTTTTTGTCACATGCCAGGCATTCAAA
>WTAW01000242.1 GCA_013139435.1 Candidatus Aminicenantota bacterium
CAGAATACCACAATGTCACAATCGCAGGTTCGGGAAGCGTCGAAGCTCTCGATCTACTCGTATCATGCTATGATATCCAAATTCCCGGCTCGGGAGAATGCCGCATCCATGTTGAAGACGTTTTGAATGTGGTCATAGCTGGTTCCGGAAACGTCTACTACAAAGGCTTTCCCTCAGTCGTCAACACAACGATCATTGGATCGGGTGACGTGATCCACCTGGGTTAAAACTGACACACTCTCCACCAAGGAAGTCTCCCCAAGAAAGAAATCATGGCAATCCTTGTACTCAAAGAGGAGATCTTCGGAAAAATCACTATATTTGATGAGGAAAAAGATCTTGTCGTTGAGTTGACCAAGCAGGTTGGTCGGAAGCTCGAGTTGGGCCTGGATAAGGGAGAATATCTGATCGTCAACATCCCAGAAAGACATAAGTTATCCCTTCACCGACAAGAACAACACCGGTCTCGACGATGTTTTGTTCAATGTGAGCTTCCGCTTCGGGAAATAATGTCAGAATCCACCGGTTTAAGCTTGATATCACGGGTGATGATGGCGCGATGAGTGAAATGCGTATTTTTACCCTCACACTTTATGTCCAGTGGGGTCTCCAGAAATGTGGCCGTGATCTCGGCCGTCAAGGAAGAGTCTTTGGGCACTCGGACCTTCAGCCGAGGCCGAAGGCTCTTCGGCGGGTAACTGTACCAATACATCGTCACTCTCGTATCTTTTCCATGACTGTACTTCACGCTGCACTCTTCGACCGTAATGGGCAGATCACATTCAAACTTGAGATTGACAGAGAAGGGTTGTTTTTCGAATTCTAAAAGCGTGTCAAGCTCCATAATCTGTTCTTCCCCATCTTCTTCAACACGATATGTGACATTATCTTTAACCCAGTCCATGTCCAGCGAACGCTCGATCTTCTGATAACTCTTTCGCAGGTTCATGCTTTCCTGCTGGCCGGAGATGTCTGCGCTGATCCCCTTCAGATAATCAAAACTGACAAATTCCACGAATGTGCTGTCTTCTTTGCCATCATATCTTTGATTCACCCGCACTTCTTGCTCCCACGTTGATGTGTAGCTGGGAACGGTCATCAGATAGATGGAACAGACCAGAATTAGCACAGCTATCAGAGCGAGAGCCCATTTCAAACGAAACCGTTTGAGCCCAAAAAGGTCTCCCTTATAACTCCGATAAACGGCAACAAAACCCAGCAGAAAAGGCATGACAAACAGGGTCATGAGAAAGATCATAACCCCCGAAAATATCAATTCTGCCAAAAACGATCTCAGTTGCATGCCCATGGAGGCCACACCCCTGTAGATAAACTCATAGAGCTGGGGGATGAACAGGAGCCGGATCATCAGATAAGGAGACAGTACAAAGAGCACACCTTTAAGCCATCCCCAGGGAACCAGACAGGCCAAACTTAAGAGAAAAAGCCCTGAAGCAGGATACAAGGCCAGCCGCGGATTGACAAATGCTAGTGCGATCAGAGTAAATCCCAAAAGATAAACAGCGGACCGGATTTTATAAAAGAAGGCGTCCTTCCTCAGCCGCCACTTCCACAGCACCTGCAAAGCCAGCCACACTCCTAAAACTGTAAAGGGGATAAGATAGAGCAGGTGCGACCCAGGGTGGGCGTACCAGTAAAACCGCTGACCCTTCAGGAATTTTAATACCCAATCCGACGCAGCAACGACAGTAGTCATGATGAAGAGAAGGACCAGAAGTTTGGGCCAGGACTTCTTTATCTTTTTATCCTCTGTAAAATCCTCGCGTCTTTTCCTCAGGAAAACCAGAGTGAATATCGCAAGGACAATGCTGATCAGAATAAACGCCTTCATCAGAATGGGAGGAACAAAGATGGGTTTTTCACCGAACAGAAGGAGCATGTAGTATCCCTTGTTCGGCTCTGGTTGCTCACGGTCGAATCTTCTCAAAAGCTCCAGGATCAAAGTGCCGCTCCGCTCCAACCCATCGACCTGGAAATTCTCCACAGAATCATTCCGTGTGTGGATGGGGAAGCTCACATCACTCACAAATGCGATCGCCGGGATCCCTTTTCTCATAAAAGGTTCGTGATCGGAACCCGCCCCACCCAAGGAACCGTTCAACGACTGAAAGTGTGTGGGATAGATGATGTCCCGGTACCCGAGGGCGTGGTAGGCATCGATACTGGCCGAAACCAGCCACTCCGGACTCTGGTGTTCCGTCGTATCGAGCCAGATCATGAGCGGCGAATCGTTGCTTGTCATATCGAGCTGGAGCATCAGCGCCACATTCTTCAGAGGGTAATTCTCCACAAAATAATTGGACCCCACCAACCCGGATTCCTCTCCTCCAAAGGCCACAAACACGTATGTGGAATAATGGGGCTCTTTGCTCATCACTCGGGCGATCTCTAAAAATGCAGCAACACCAGAGGCATCATCGTTGGCACCGGGTATCTCAGGCCCTGCGGAATCGATGTGGGCGCCGATGACGATCTCTCGATCAGATTGTCCCTGGAGCCGGCCGATCACATTCCCGCTGCTTGTGTTCATCCCTCCTGAAATCCGAGTGCGAACGGAGTAGGGAATATACTGCCATTCCACCTGGCAACCGTACTCGGCTAATTTTTCAGCTGTATAGGCTAATGCAGCCTTCTCTTGCGGTGAACCCATCGGGCGCGGCCCAATCGTCCCTGCCATGTGCTTGATGTGCTCAAAGGCTTTTTCTTTGGAAAAATCCTCTGCCCCGAGGGACACTGAAATCAAAAAAACAACACAAAGAATATTTATACCCAGTCGTTTACTCATATCTCCACCTCACCCGTATTCATGCCTTATATCATAGGAATAATACGGAATCAAACGCAAAGAGTTATTCTATTTGACTGCATTTTGCCCTTATGATAGAAGCAAAGTACACAAAAAAAGATACATTTGGAGGTAACTCGATGACAAAGAAATATGGAAACCTGTTTGTGTTTGTAATTATCACTGCAGCCTTCATATCCGGGGGACATGCCTGCAAAAAACAGGTTGCGGAAACAGATGAATCCTGGGAGATGGATAGTCGGTCCTACCAACTTGGAGTTATCGCGGCCTTTTCGGAAATCGTGGCCATAGGAGTTAAAAAGCTCGCGTTAAGTGCACCCCTCACTCCGGAAGAAATGGATCGACTTTTACCGGATGCGGAAAGAATCGCCAAAGAGAACGGTGCCTCAATCTACCTGGAAAAGGATTTTCTTGTCACAGACCTTTTTCCTGAGGACATCACAGAGGGCAAATATGTTCTTCTTATCTACATCAACACCGTCAAAGATGAATATTTTGCATTAAAATCACAGAAGGAAGATCTGATCGCAACAGGACAGTACCAAGGAGAGGCTAGGACAAGCATCGCCCGACAAATGGGACGTCTTCTGAGTTATCCGGAAACGCAGATCGAGAAGATGCTCACTAAAGATTAAAACAAAGCGTAATCTAGACCCTAATATTTCGAGGGCTACTCCTTCACGAAAAAAGAATCTTCCAATCCCGAGTTGTACTTGATCTCCGAGACAGTCATAATCGCAAACTCTTCCCCATCCTGGAAGATGGTCACTAAATGAGGGGCAGGCATTCCATCAACGTCTTTGTAATCAGAGAATACAACATCTGTTTCGACCTCAACCGCCATCTGATTCAATGAAGGTTGCCTAGTTTTATAAAGGAGGTAGGTGCTGGTATCGATATACAGCAGGGCAATATGCCCATCTGAATAGGCCTGCTCCAGAACGATACATTTGACATCATCCACTGTTTCTTCACCCTTAAGTTTGTAAGTAATGCCATACTTTTCGGGATCGAGCAAAATGGCACTTCCATATCCCAGTGCTCCTCTTTTGGCCTGCGCTTGCAGATCCTCGGGAAGGTCCTCAGTGGCACCTGTCTGTGGATTGATCATCCAACCCACCTCGCCATCAAAGGCATTGGTGATTACCATTCCCATGATCTCAATATCCTGACGGAACTTGTTCGGCTCCTTATGGGAGATAGTCATCATGCCTTCCATTCCCATCTGCGTGATGTTGAACGTCCCGGATATCGTCGTGTCTTTGATGTTCTCCAGCGCTTTTCTTCCACCCGAGGCCTTGATCAGTTTTTCAA
>WTAW01000150.1 GCA_013139435.1 Candidatus Aminicenantota bacterium
TCAGGGAGTTCGAGCCTGAACTGGCTGATGTGTCCTTATCCCTCATTCCCGGGGAGAGGAGTCTTGCTTTGGATAGGCCCTCGATGAGTTCGGACATTTTGATCCAGAGAGTGTTTACGATGCCTTCCCGAGAGGTTAAAGAGAAGTATGCCCAGAAGTTTCTCGACTTGAAAGACGTCATCGAGGTGGAATACTCTGCAAATTACATAGACTGTGACTCCGTCATAGAGATCTTAAAGGACCCTTCGGGGATGTATTTTGTGCATTATGCGATCGAGCCGGAAAGGCTATCTGTCAATCAATTTGAGAATAAGTTTTACACCACCCTGAAGCTAAACGGGACCATCACAGACATGGAGGGAAAGCAGATCCATCAGTTTGAAAAAGACATCGTTTTAAACTTCGACCAGGAACAGATAAAGGATGTGAGTCGCCGGCCTCTCAGCCTTAGGGATATGTTTCCTCTGATTCCCGGCAATTATAAGATGTCTGTGCTTGTAAAAAATGTCGTCTCCAAAGAGTTCACCTCTGTAGAGCGTGACCTTCTCATACCCGGCCAACAAGATGAACTTCAGATGACCTCTTTCATCATGGGGTACGCGATGGAAAAAAAGTCTCTGGCACCGGACAGGTTGAGACCTTTCCAGATAGGCACAAATCAGATCCATTTCCAGGCGAACAGGACGTTTATCATGCAGGATAAGCTTGTGCTGGCGTTTCAGATACACGGATTGAAACCCGTACAGATAGAAGGGAGTGAACTCAGGTACACTTTCCTGAAAAACGGCGAACCTTTCCGTACGGAGACAAAACGGATCCTTGACTATCCAGAATTGCCCAATTTTGTGGAGCAGTTCATTCTTCTCGACTTTTCTCCCGCTCATTACAGGGTGGAACTCTCTCTTGTTATCGATGGGCAGGAAGTCCTCTACGAGACGGATGAGTTCGATGTGACCCACCAGGCAGCCATTGCCAGGCCGTGGGTTTACTCCAAGCTTATGCCTGGAGCGGAGAATCCTGTCTATTCTTACATCATCGGCACTCAACTTTTTAACAGCGGAAAAGTTCAGGAGGCACGAACCTACATCGAAGACGCATATCGAAAGAAACCAGATTCTGCCGCGTATGCTCTCAACCTGGCCCGGCTCTACATGATTTTGGATGAATACACAAAGATCGAATCCCTCCTTCTCCCGCTATTTGATAAACCGGAACCCCCTCAATATGATGTTTTTTTTGTACTGGGGAAAGCCTATCAGGCTTTGGGCGAATTGAGCAAAGCCATCGAATTGTTTAATTCTGCTATCGATTTTTATGGGATAAACACAAATGTTCTAAACTCCGTGGGCGAATGTTATTTCCAGTCGGGGGACATGGAAGAAGCATTAGCTGCATGGGAGAGATCCCTTGAGATAAATCCTGACCAGCCCGAGCTTAAAAAGACTCTCGAGGCGATAAAGGAGAAAAAGAATGAGTGATTTTGTGATAATTCGAAAAAGGGCAAGAACGTTTCTTTTGCCTTTTATAACACTACTGCTCGTATCCTGGATGGCTGTGTTCTTCGGATCCTGCCGCTACTACAAATTGGAGCAGCAGCTGGATCCTGTGAATAAGGATTGGCACAACAGGGTTCGGTACATCATCACCAAGGAAGAATCGCATATGTTTCTCGACATTCCTGATGAGGAAAGGGAGCAGTTCAAAGAGGACTTCTGGAAGCGCCGTGATCCCGATCCGAACACAGAAGAGAATGAGTTTCAGATGGAATACTTTAACCGCATGGACCAGGCCGATGATCTCTTTACCAGCGAGGGCAAACCAGGATGGCTGACAGACCGGGGAAGGATCTACATCTTGTTCGGACCGCCCCTGGACCGGATCACGTATCCGATGGGTTATAGTGCCTCTGGCCGCTGCCAGGAAGTCTGGTACTATGGGAATTTCCCTGTTGTTTTTGTGGATAACACATGCACAGGGACCTATCGTCTCATGACGTATGATCTGACCTCGATCCGGAGTTATAACCTGATGTATATGCACGAGCTGAGTTCAGCGCAAGCAAGGGCGCAACAAACCATCAGGGGCAGGATAGAGGATGTGAGCTTTGATTGGGATGTTGACAAGACGGTGGATACTCCCGACAGAGTTAAAGGAACGCTTTTGGTTAAGATTCCTTACGGCAATATCTGGTTCACAGAAGAGGGGAGCAAGCTGGTTACCACGCTCGAGTTGCGTCTGGAACTGAAAGATTCTGAGGACAATATTGTATGGGAGTATGAAGACTCTTACAGGATTGAAACAGATGAAGAAGGTCTTGAAGATAAAAAAGGAAAAAAATACGAGATCGAGATCCCCTTTGTTCTGGAGGAAGAACTGCCACAGCTCAGGAAGGGAAAGAACAGGTTGTATGGATTTCTAACAAACGCAACAGGCGGAGACACAACCAAAAAGGTCAAGGAGTTTAACCTCTAAACAGCTATGTGTGGCATTTTTTTTGAACTTGTTTAAATGAACCAGAAAGGAGGACGGAAGAAATGAAAAAAGTTTTGATACTGCTTATCGGGATTGGATTTTTAGGGGCCATCCTTATAGGGCCTCAAGGATTTGCACAGTCCTATTTAGAGGAAGTTCGCGCCTGTCAGTATTTGGAGCAGGGCAAGATTGACGAAGCAATACGTCTTCTGGATAGAAAACTCAAACGGTATCCACGAAATTTCGATTGTCACTTGTATCTGGGTCTAGCCTATTACCTTAAGGGCGATTTCGAAAAGGCCAAAAGCACAATCAGTAAAGTGGAACAAGAGATTAAAGAGATGGGTGCAGCTCCTGCGGCAATAACTGCTGACCAAACATACGCCGACGTCGATAGAGTCGGAGGCATGGCTGGGACTGTCTTTACCAAAGGCCGGAGAGGGATTCTCAAGTTTTCCTTGGGCATGCTCTACAAAAAAGAGGGGAATTTTAAAGAAGCCAAAAAAAGATTCGAAGAGGCCCAAAAATACAAATATCCCGAGGTAGAAGCCAGTAAACAACTCATGGTTGTGAAGTGTCGCCTTAAAGACTACAAAGGGGCAAAAAAGGAACTCGAAAAACTACAAAAAGCAGGGGAGAAGAGTGATGAACTGAGCTTTTTTGAAGGATACATCTCCTTTTATACGAAAAATGAGGCCAAAGCCTTGGAGAGTTTTGCAAATGTGGCAGACAGCATGCTTGCCGCAAAACAAAACCTTGCGGCTGTGTTTTATAATAAAGGTGATTACCAGAAAGCCCTGGATCTCTATCTGGAGATCTTGGAAGAAAACCCGAAGGATGTGGAGTCTTTGAAGAATTCGGGAAGAGCCTATTACCACCTCGGACAAGCGGAAAAGGGCCAGGCGCAATTCGATATCATCGGGCTAAAAATGAAAGTGGAGAAATATTCTCCAAAAAAAGTTCCATTGGTTCTTGTCGATCTTTACACAGATGTCCAGTTTGTCTTCATGTGTGACGCGAAAAATTGAATTTTCAGGGAGTATCATCTAGAATATATGGTCGTATTTAGCCTTAGGAGGACAGACATGAAAGCTAAGAATACATTCAGGTTCATTGTCTTTTTTACGCTTTTGGTTTGCGTTTCAATAACCCTGTGTGCTCAGCAGGGCCGGGGCAAAGGAAGGGTCAAAGGAACTTGTGTGGATGAGGCCGGCAACCCCGTCGAAGGCGTCCAAATAACCGCACAGCACCTCAAGTACAACACCACATTCGAGGGTAAGTCTGACAAAAAGGGTAACTGGGCGGTAGCTGGATTGGGTACGGGATATTTCCGGTTTACGGCCACTATGGATGGATATGGGACAACCTATCACGAAACACGCGTCAGTCAGTTTTCTCAGAACAATCCTGCCATCGATTTTACCCTCAAGAAAATCGATTTAAGCTCTTTGTCTGACATGGCCGCGATCGAAGACGAAACAGCGTTAGCCCTCTTTGAAGAAGGGAATCAGCTTTTCGAAGAAGATAAGTATGCCGAAGCCGCAGCAAAATTCGAAGAGTTTCTGGAGTTAAACCCTTCGATCATCCAGGTGAATCTCAACATCGGAAACTGTTATCGTCAGATCGAGGAATATGAAAAGGCCATTGCGGCTTACCAGATT
>WTAW01000404.1 GCA_013139435.1 Candidatus Aminicenantota bacterium
TCGACGACAGCGGGCCGTGCGCTTGTCGATCGAAGCTGCAGGACAGCGAATACGAAGGCAGATCCGGTAAGGATCACGCCCCACACAACAGAGATCATCCGGGAGATTCTGAGGTCTTTGTCCGGAGGATTGTTCTTGCCCCAATATGGTTTGTACAGGTCTAGCGTGGTCGCAGAAGCCAGGGAGTTGATGGAGGACGACAGAGTGCTCATTGCTGCAGCCAGTATGGCCGCAACGATCAGGCCTGAGAATCCTGCGGGAAGTTCCTGAACGATGAATTTTGCGAACACTTCATCCACGGTTGCCAGTTCGAGCTGGGCAGGGGACAGGCCGTTGTAGAATCCATAGAGGAGCAGACCGATAAACAGGAACAGGGCGAATTGACAAAACACGACAAGCCCGCTGCCGATGAGCGCTTTCTGGCTGGAACGGAGGTTTTTTGTCGTGAGGAGTCTCTGCACGATGAGTTGGTCCGTGCCGTGGGATGCGATGGTAAAGATCGCCCCTCCGAAGAGAGCTGTAAGGAGTGTGTAGGGTTGAGCAAGAAAATCCTTGAAGCTCATGTCCAAGCCAAAATAGACAAACTGGAGTTTCCCCGAGTTTTGAGCCATATGGAGAACGCCGTTCAGTCCCTGGGGCAATCGAGATAGTAGTATTCCCACGGCGAGTAATGCACCGCCGATATAAACACACATCTGGATGACATCCATCCACACTACTGCTCTGATCCCGCCCAGGATCGTATAGGTGACAGTCACCCCTGCGATGATGAGGATAGAGAGAAAGTAGATGTTCAGGTCGGTCATGGGAACACCTGCGAGACGGAGAATAATGGCGATAGGAATGGCCGAAGCAAAAAGGCGTACGCCATCAGCCAGCAGCCGAGTCACCATAAAAGTCGAGCTGGTGATGTTCCTCAAACTGGAACCAAACCGTTCGCCCAGGAATTGGTATGCTGTTGACATGTGTCCTTTGAAATATTTAGGCAGAAAAAAGAGACTCACCAGCGTCCGGCCCAGGATATACCCTAAAGTGATCTGCAAGAAGGTCAAACTTCCACCATAGGCGACAGCCGGAATACTGATGAAAGTGAGTGTGCTCGTTTCCGTTGCGACCACTGATAAAAGCACGGCCCACCATGGGATCTGGCGGCCGCCGAGAAAATAATCTGATGTGGAGCGCTGCCTGCCGGAGACAACCAAACCGAACACGATCACTCCTGCCAGATACAGGACCACTATTACATAGTCGATCAACGAAAAACCCATATTCATCCCTAAGTTCAATGGACTTTATCCATTTTAATATGGCAGTTCATTTTAGTCTTAGTATCTCAATTTTCATGTCTAAGATCAGGGTTGTGTTGTTCCAGAAAGCTTTCAAGCCCGATGTCTTTCTGCACGAAAACCGCCTCTTCCCAACGGATGAACCGTTTGTTCTTGAGGGCTTCCAAAATCCGCAAAATCGAAAGCTCCACCTCACTGATCTGTCCGCCCTGTTCAGCAACAAATTCCATGGCCTCGAACAGAACTGCATTTGCCTCCGCGTAAGTGATGGGTTCTGTTGTGCCAAGCTTTTGGTTCCACGCTTCCGTTGAGATAGTATCGTTCACATGGCTCAGGATAAGGTGAGTGGCTCTGCCGATAAGTTTGAGGTTGCTGGGATTGACATGGGTCATGGTGTTCCCGACGACTCTTCCCAACCTGGCCATCACTGCCGTCGAGTGTCCGTTCAAAAGCATCTTGAGCAGAGTCTGGCTGTTGACACTCAAGGGATCCCCTTCTTGAGGCAGGGCTATATGAATAACCACATTATTATCCGCGTCTATCTTTAACGGATTGATTATTTCCTGGACCTCGTCCGGGTCCCTGTCATCGATCAAAATGAGACCCAAGGAGGCATTGTTTTCTTTGAAGAGGCGAATAAATCGATGTGAAGGGGAGTCCGGTTTCATAAGGCCGTCGATCTCTTCGTTTAAACACACCAGAACTCCCAGGTCCCGCTTTCGAGGTCCCCTAGTCTGGATGTTTCTGTCGGCAAATGAAAAATCGTAGAGATTTTTCTGGTCATTTCCCGCTTGAGAGAGGCTTTTTAATGCCGCCTCCTTAAGGTAAGAGTCTTCGATCTGATCGAGGAAAAAAGGTTTGTAAAACTTTTCCTCGAGTCCGTGGAACTCTCGCCCCAAAAATTTTTGCCACGCCTCATGGAGATCCTCGCCCTCTGTCCATACCTGAAGCCAGCAGTTCCTTTGTCTATCATAAATCGTGTCTAGGGGATAAAGATGGAATGTGGGGCTCCTTTCGGCACAATCGATGAAAACCGTGATCAGAGCATTTTTGGCAAAATAAGTGGCAAAATTCCCGTTTTGATAGACTTGAGATTCGAGTGCCGTCAATGGCTCGATCTCTTCCAATGTGTCGATCAACAGGTCTCTTATGTGTTTAAAACTCAGTAACCGTTCTTTTATGGTGGCGTTTTGTGTGAAACCCAACTTTACCAGCTCTTCATCGGAAAAAAACTCTTTCAATACTCCGCGTATCCCAAATTCCAGGATGATTCCTAAAACGAATGTCTCTGCTGTGGTGGCCTGCATACGGGTGGAACCTGTGATAGATTGAGGGCCTGTTGTCAGGTTGATCTTGGTGATGGCTGGATTTTCGATCACAGCACGGCTTCTGTCAAATGGTAACAATACCTCATCCGGATTATTGTAGATAAAATACAGATGTTTTTTAGCATCTCGGGATGTGTATTCTGTGAGTGCTCCATACTGCTCCAAGGCTGCCAAAATCGTCCCTATCACTGAAAAGGTCTCTCCTCCCTCCGTGATACAGAACACCACGTCCCCTCTTTCCACGCTTCTATCTAACAGCTGGAGTTTCCCCACGAGCTCAAGGTCTTCGAATCCCTCTAGAGCGCTTATGAGCGCGCGGTCGCCACCGGTCATCTCACCGATGAGACGATCTTCAATATCCTCTGGGATGGAGGTTTTCAATTTGTCCCATAGGCCTTTCTTTTTTTTTAGCTTTCGCCAGAAGGGCCGCCAAATGGCACTTTCCATCTGTTTGGCCAGACGCCCTGTTGAACCACAGCCGTATACATAGATCTTTTTCCCTGCTGTGATAGCCTGGCTTATGGCTCTTGCTGCCTGGTTGAGGACAGAAGTATCCTTAGACAATTCACCCAATTTTTGAGAGATGTCTTCGTCCACAGAAAAGATCTGCGACAAACCGGCTTTAATGTTGTGCTTCATGACAAAACTCAGATTCCATGTGTGTGTATGCCGTTGTTCAGTGAGAAGCGTATGCAGCTGGAATTGCTTTTTATTTTGGACAAAGTCCACAGATTGAGGCGAGGGATCTATCTTAAGCAGAGAAAGAATATCTGTTCGATCTCCTTCACTCACGAATGTCTCCTTGTTCGAGCCGCATTGTTATTTCAGATGTCCTTTGAAAAATTTGAGCGGGTCAATGCAGGCCATGTTGAGTTTGGCCATGCTCATGCTGGCATAACTGGCTCTGCCTCTGTCAGCGAGTGTTTTCCGGATTTCAAGATGCAGATGGTTGGGTGTTCCGAAATCGGCGCTCTCCAGCTCTTCTGCGTTAAACAAGCGCGCTAAGGGTATATTTTCGTCAACCCAATCTCCAACCTGGACTTGAATGTCCTCGATGTGGACATACATGGAATAAAGAATGCTTCCATCAGGGAGATGGTGCTCGACGACGACGGAACGATGGGGAAATTGCCGGAAGATCTGTACGATCCACCCGAAACCAATGGCGTAGACGCGTTCGTTGAAGTCACCTTTGAGATCAAGTCCTGCATGAAAATGTCCTGGCTTATAGCTTCTCCTGTATTCGCCGTAGATGCCGGTTATTCGATCCTTCAGCAAACTGAGGCTTTTTCTATCGGTTTCAGTGAATGGGGAAAAGAATTCGTCACAGACGCGATCTGTCTCATCCAAGATGAAGCCAGAAAGTTTTACAGGGGTCTCTTTTGGCTTTCTCTCAGGAGTGTTTTCCATTAAGAGGGGATGGCTGGGAAGAAGACTGAAGAGAAGAATGATCGCATATATATGCCGGATAAGATGAGAAGAAGTGATTTTAGCAGCTTGATGTTTGGATGTGCACATCGAAATTTCTGTGTGGTACTTTGTCTATTTTCTCCTTTTTTAGCGGTGGTTGCAAATCATGAACTTTTTGACCTGTTTGCTTGTTTTTTTTATAATTGGCGCACTCGAGTTTATTCATGGACAGACGTGCAGTTTTTTCTGGGGAGATCAGTGCCACATTTTTGGGAGGACTGATGAAACAGGTCTTTGTTTATATCACTTTTAGGGGAGGGTTAAAATGTATAAAAATTCTGCCAAGCTCCATAAAGCTGCCAAGGACCTTATCCCTGGGGGCTGTTCTACCGAGAGCAAGAAACCCGAAGCTCTGTTTGTTTCCGAAAATTCCCCTGCGTATTACAAAAGGGCTAAGGGTGCCAAACTCTATGATATGGACCAGAATGAATTTATCGATTTTGGAATGGCCCTGGGAGCGTGCCTTTTAGGCTACAGTCACCCAGTCATTGAAGACGCCATAAAGAGGGAAGTTGGGAATGGGATCCTTACCACTCTTCCCACACATCTTGAGCCACAGCTGGCCAAGCTTGTCATTGACACAGTTCCATCCATCGACATGGTGCGCTTTATGAAGACAGGAGCCGAGGCCGTGAGTTCAGGTGTGAGGCTGGCGCGTGCATATACAGGAAGAAAGTTTATCCTCGCGTCTGGATATTTTGGATGGCATGATTGGTTTAGCCGGGGGGAGGGAGTTCCTGAAGCCATAAAAAATTTATGCGTTTTATTCACGTTCAATGATACAAAGGATTTTCTGGACAAGTTGAATACTCTTCCCGAACATCCTGCAGCAGTGGTGATGGAGCCGGTCATCAATGAACACCCTAAACGAGAATTTTTGGAACTTCTTCGGGAAACTTGTGATAAATTCGGGATCGTACTCATTTGGGATGAGACAAAAACAGCTCTGAGGATGGCTCCTGGAGGTGCGCAGCAGTTCTACAATTTTACTCCTGATCTCACTGTGATGGGGAAAGCTTTGGCAGGGGGGATGTCGCTCACAGCCATAGGTGGGAAAAAAGAGTTCATGGAGAACTGGCATAGAGTGTGGATCTCATCCACTTATGCCTGTGAGAGCCTCAGCCTTTCCGCTGCCATCGCTGTATTAAATTTTGTGCGGGAGAATCCCGTGCATACACATATACAGAAACTGGGTACTCAACTGCTGGAGGGCGCCCAAGAGATATCCGCATCTTTTCCTGATGTTTTGGAAGTTTACGGGATCCCACAGATGGTTGGGATCAGACTGAAAGGGGAATTGCCCGATATTCAGGAAAAGGAAGCTTCTTTCTACAGGAGTCTTTTAGACTTTGGTTTTATCATAAAGCGAAAAGGTTACAACTTTGTTTGTTATTCCCATACGGAAGAACATATCGATAGATGTCTGAATGCGCTGGAGAAAACTCTCAGAAAAAATTTTGAGCGATCTTCAACATGATTTTTTCTTTCCAAGAGCTGTAAGGATTCCACCAGAATCGTGACCGGGAAAATCGTCCGGGATGCTTGCTGACCCATTTCAATTGGGTCACCTCTTGGATGGCAAACTCTGAAAAGAGATTTCCCCGTCCTGTATTTCCCCATCCTCCCCAGGGGAGATGGGGCAGGCAAAAACTGGAATCGTTTATCCAGACCTTTCCTGTTTGAGCTATTTTTGCAAGATCATAAGCCTGTTTGGAATTCCTTGACCAGATCGAAACACCCATGGGCTGGAAATCGTTATTGCTTTCTGAGATCGCTTTCTCTAAGTCAAGAACAGCCTGAACGGCCACAACAGGTCCGAATATGTCTTCGTTAAACACACGCATAGACTGTGTGGCGTCATAGATCACTGTGAACCTGAAAAATCCACTTTTTTCTTCAGATAAAGGCATCTCTGCCTGAAATACCTCCGCACCTTGTGCTTTTGCATCTGCGATCAATCCGTTAAGACGGGACAAATCTGGAGAATTGCCCGCCCCCTCTTTCCATGTGGTTGCCATATCGGCTTGAAAATTTGTGACCTTTAATTTGAATGTGGAGATAAATTTATCGGCAATCCTTTCATCGACAAATATTCTCTCTGTCGCTATACAAGAAAGCCCATGTGTGTAGAAACTGCTCCAGGCTAATCCTGTTGCGGCCAATTCTATATCTGCATCTACACTTACAAAAGCAGTGCTCCCTCCACCCATTTCCAGGACAAAAGGTTTGGAATGCTTTTGGCACAGATCAGCCACTTCTTCTCCGGATTTCCTGTTCCCGAAGAAAAAGATCTTTTTTATGCAGGGATTTTGGATGAGCCATTGTCCCATCTTTGCGTCTCCGGGCAGCACGACTGCTGCTTTTGATGCGATAAGCCCTGCTTCATTTAAGATCTCCTCGATCAAAGGGGGGACTAGTCGAGATTTATTGGATGTTTTAAGAAACACAGTATTTCCTGGAAGAATGGAGTAAATGAGTGTCATCATACCCATGGAAAAAGGGAAATTCTGGGGCGCAAAAATACCAACAGGGCCGATCGGCTCATGAAAAAGAGTGTTCTTTTTTTGCCAAAATCCAGGTCTTCTGTAGGGTAACCTCCGACGAGCAAGCCACTTTGGAAACTTCTTCTCGCAGTGTTTTGCCATCTCAAGGACAGGAAGGACCTCTTGAGACAGAGCTTCTATAACAGGGCGGTTGTTTTCTTTGGAAATCGCTTCTGCGATCCTGCGGGCGTTCTTCGAGACGACCCTTCGAAGCCTACGAATACTTTCTATACGGGTTTTCAGACTGAGATGACTCCATGTTTTGAACCCAAGATCGACCTGGGATGCTGCTCTTTCAGCGTCTTCAATTGGAGTATTTGTCTGAATAGGCATCTTTTGTTCCTTACATAAGATCCCTTTTATAGAGGTCCTCGAATGTCTCTCTCCTTCGGATGAGACCAGAGTCCCTCCCATCGATCAAGAATATGGCCGGTCGAGGTCCGGCAAAATTATTGTTCATGGGAATAAAATAAGCCCCTGCGTCATAGAGGGCCAGCCGGTCTCCCTGATTCACTGGAGTGAGTGGAAGGGATGAGGAGAGCTTGTCCAGAGATGTGGGCAGATTGCCGAAGATCGTGTAATTCACGAGTTTTTTATCCTGGAGTTTGAGAGGAGTGATTTTGTGGTACTCTGTCAGTAACAGGGGAGAGAGACTCATAGCGCCTCCATCACATATGAGAAAGCGCTGGCCATTGAAGCGCTCGATGACTTCTATGATAGACAGAATGAGTATCTGGGTTGGCCCGGATAAAATCCGCCCTGGTTCCACGAGCACTTCTTTGATCGGATTCCCAGAGTGCTCGAGGCGATCGAGAAGCTGCGCCAGGCCTTCAGCAACCTCCCTCAACAAGGAGGATTTTTTGTTCGATTGAAGCTTAATGTGTTTTTTCCAGATGGTGGACTTCGCCATTTGTGAGACCGTTAGCAGGGGGGCAGCGGATACACCAATGCCACCGCCGATATCGAGTATCTGGCTTTTTATTCCTATTTGTGAAGCCCTTTTGATGATTTCTTCGAGAATTAAAAAGGCCTTTTTGTATGGCCGTGAATCCCTTATCCCAGAGCCCAAATGCATGTGGAATCCCACGAATCTCAGTTTTTTGGAGCGGCTGATTTCTTTCAGCGCCTCCCACAGTTCCGAGGAATCGGGAAGAAAGCCATAGGGAGAGTCTTTGGCACTGCTGTTGAGCGTGGGTTTCATCTTTGCAAATGAAAAACCAGGGCACACTCTCAACCCGACATTTATGGATTTAGAAAATTTGTCCGAAGCTGCCTTGACTCTCATGAGCTCTCCCGGCGATTCGATGGTCACCATTTTTACCTGCCGGTCTCTCAGCCTTTCAAGAAATTCTTGGGTTTTAGAGGGTCCATTGACTACAATGTCGTTGTCCTTGAATCCGAGACGGCTGCTGAGCTCAAGTTCGTGGTCAAACACAACCTCTACGCCCAGGCCTTCCTGTTTTAATATCTTCAGAAAACCTGGAACAGGATTTGTTTTCACCGAATAGTGGATTTTAACAGGAACGTTTTTGACCTCGAACTCAGCAAGGAAATCTCTCACAGATTTTTTAATGGCTTTACTGCTCAGGACATACAGCGGTGTTCCAAACTCATCTGCCAGCCGGGAAAGGAGCCGGTTTTGACAGTACAAATCACTGTTTCTGTATTCCAGGTTCATGACCCCCTCCTTGATCTAGACTTTGCGTTCTTCCCAATTTTCCCCAACATCCGATCTCGTAGCGGTGGTAGCTAAATACGAATGCGGTCAAAAGCCCCATCCCGATCACAAGCCATATGTGGATGTGGCTGAATATCTCTCTAAAAGAGATGTGAAAGAGCGGTAAGTGGATGCCCGGATTCAAAGCAGGAAGAATCCAGCCCAAGTGAAGCACACCTATCAAGACCAAAATCATGCATACGATCTGGGCCGGGGATAGAATCCCGGCAACAACCCGCTTCTGGTAACGATACCATTCTTCGACAAACCGAAACATCCCATACAGGATGAAACATATCGATGTGGGAACGCCAACTCTGATGCTGGTTCCTGTCCACATAAAGATGAGCACGGAAAAAGTGATCAAGCCATAAAGAGCAGAGTAGATCTGGGTGGGATAGAGTGTTCCTGATTTCACATGCCCTTCTCTTATCGCTTTTAGACGGGGATGTGTGTAGTGGACGTGAATGTCCGATCGGGTTTCCTTGCCATAACAACATCCATAAAAGAGACAGCCGATCCGTCCGAAAAAGTGATTGATCATCAAACCTGTTAGGGCGGCATCGAACCAGTAGAACAGGTTTTTTTTGGTGAGGAGATAGAACAGACCGCTTGATAGGATCACTGCCAGCAAAGCCCCCCAGGAAACAAAACCCACACGATACCATGCGTTTTTCAGGGTTTTTTGCTCTAAGAGCATTGTTACGATCATGGACACAAATCTGCTCCCGGCAAGGGAGGCAACCGTAAAGACAAAGATCATCCATGCGGTTGCCGATGCAGGAATGTTGTCTGTCACGAGGGCGATGTTCAGCACGGTACACCCCACAAAAACACCAAATCCTACCCAGAGGCCGTACCCGAGAAACAATAGATGAGAGCGATATTCCAGGATGAAAGGCCTGTTCACGACACCAGAGGCCCAGCCAAGAAACTGACTCAAGGCATGGAGAAGCTTTTCTCTTAAGGGAAACTCCCAGAACATGGGGACGTCTTTTTTATAGGAGTGATAATCTCCGTTGAATCTCTGCTCCAGGACGGGTTCTTCTACCCTTTGGGCATAGGTCATGAAGAATAGGGTAAAAAGAGGCCAGCTTAAGAATACGCTCCAAAAGGAATGCAGAAACAGGCTTCCGCCAAGAAAGCTGATGGAGGCGCCGAAATAGATGGGGTGTCTGGACAGTCCATAAAGCCCCTCTGTCAACAACGTCGTCGGTGGGACAGGAGAGGCGGGTAAACCTCTGCCGTATTTACCCAATTTAATTATGGCTAAGATCATGATGCTCCCACCGAGTGCCATAAGAGTTATTCCCGAAGCCTCTAGTGTAGCGCGGCTGTGTGGGAATGGATCGAAGATCCGATCCATCAAATGTCCAAGGAGGTAGAAAAAGGTGGGAATTGTCAGGGCGAATGCGAAAACGCAGAATCCCACTTCAAGAGTTTTTTTTAGAATAAGAGAACTGTTATGTTTGAGTGTTATTTCCACGATAAACTCCCTTGATTTTGATCAAGACTGCTATAAAAAGTGCAGCGAACAGAAGCGATGCATAGATGAGGCTCATGAGCAGGGCCCAGAGGTTAAATTTTTCAGAGAAGACAGAGGAAAATATGAACTGACAGGGGAAGAATGCTGGTAACCAGCGGATGACCTCTGTCTCTTGTGAAGTCGAGTAAAAAACAGGATTTTGAAGCCAGCCCGCATCGATGTTCGCCAAAAGAACCACAAATAAGATTGCGACCATAAAATCTTTAGTCAGAATCCCCACAAACCCTCCATAGGCGCCATAGATCAATCCTAGGAGGATGAAGCCGGCGAGGGCTGCCGGGACGTTTCGGAAATGCATCATTCCTCTCATGATCAGGGTGATGAATGCTGCCAAAACCGTTGTCAACGTGAAGAAAAAGCCAAAGCGTGAGACTAAAAAGGTTTTGGGTGAAAGGCCCATAGAAATGCAGTAGCGAAAATACTCGAAATCTTGCTGAAAGAGGAGAATTGCGTAATAAGACATCAGGAATCCGCCAACTGCAGCCGACATAAAAACGAGAGAAATCTCTCTCTGATCGAGGAAAAGTGTATCGATCTGTTTGAGCGAATAGAGCTTTATCGGGAGTAATCCTTCTCCTGAAGTCCACTCAACAACAGCCAAAAATATAGCAGGGATGACAAAAAGTAACAGCAATCCCAGCTTATTCCTAAACAACTCTAAGGCCGTAAGCCTGTAAAGCAGGAAAAACACCGTTGTCTTATCCTTTTGTTTTTTCAAGGTGTCCCTCTTTTAATTCAAAAATCTGGTTAAAATTTTCCCGATCATAGATGAGATGAGAGATCATCAAAATGGCGGCTCCGCGGGATTTGAGATCTTTGACGATCTCCCAGAAGGCTAAGTACATCCTCCAATCAAATCCATCATAGGGTTCATCCAAGATGATCAATCGAGGAGAGTGATAGATCGAAGTCAAGAACTTAACCTTCTGATAGGTGCCGCTGCTGAGGTTGCCGATAGTTGACTTGAGAAATGGGCGAAGTTTCAGGCGGTCGATGTTTATCTCGATGAAGTCCGAATCGATAGAGTTGTTTTTGCGGTAAAGAGCCTCGGTCAGCTTGAAGTGTTCTAGGACTCGGTACCGGCGATTCAGGATATTATCCTGGGGGCAATATCCAACTGGACCATGAAGTTCTATTGTTCCTGAATCGACTTGAGTGAATCCTAAGATACACCGGATGAGTGTGGATTTCCCCGAACCATTCTCTCCCACTAGTCCTA